>NZ_RZGX01000019.1:0-80998 GCF_003990155.1 Legionella qingyii | reverse complement strand
AGGAAACAAGAAAGCCACGCATCTAATTAATGCGTATTCCCCCAGATTGTCGACCACCTTAGCAAGTACCGCTACGCCTGATAAGAGCAATGAAATAAAAGGAATACCTATTTTATTAAAAGCACTGGCTATCAAGGATAAAATAATAACGATTGATGCGATGGGTACGCACAAAGGAATTGCGAATCTCATCCGTCTTAAACAAGCCCACTATGTGCTTGCGTTAAAGAAAAATCATCAGCGTCTGTATAAAAAGGTTGATAATCTTTTCGCTAAAGCAGATGAGCTCAACTACAAGGCGATGGTGTATCAACAAAAAGAGTCCATGAACTACGACCATAGCCGTATTGAAGAAAGAAAGTATACCCTTTTGCCCGCTATGTATCTGCCACGATATAGCCAACAATGGAAGGATTTAAGTGCCTATATTCGCGTAGAATCGATACGTCATTTACCGACAGGCCATGTTGAAACCGCCACGCGTTACTACATCACGTCCTTACCTTATAAAAAACACAGAAAAATGTACCAAGCGATTAAAAAACGAACCAGCTAATTGATTGAAGCGATGAATGTCTCTCTATGACCTTGCCCTTTGATTTTATTTTCTCAGGCTATCAGTAATAGATTTCGCAAAACCTTTAAGCGATTCAACAATATCCTGCTCTTTGTTGTCATAATTTCGGATGAAGAAACCAGATTTATTGGTTGCAAAAAGAGATTGTTCCGGTATAACTTCTCTTTCTGATGAATCAAGAAAAACAACTTTATTTATAGGTGAAAGAATAGATTCCCAAGCTTTTTTTTGTTTTGGGGACATCTTAGTGAGTTCATCAATACTGATATAAAGTGTTTGTAAATGGGTTAATGAACTCTTCAAATTATAAATTTCCTCAACAGCTAATTGACCGATGTCATTATCGCTAATATTCAAAGAAGTAATATTTTTAGGTAACTTTCTAATTAAGTTAATTTTGCTGCCCAGATTATTGTTGCTTAAATCAAGATGCTCTAAGTTTGCGGGGAACGCCGCACATAGGGTTTCTAGTTCTTCTTCGCTCTTTCTATCCAATTTGTTGTAGCTCATATTTAATGATTTTAAACCTATAAGAACAGCTACCGCCTTGTTGAGCTGCTTATTAATATCAATACCTAAATTGTTAGAGCTCAGATCCAATGACGTTACTTGAGTTGAGACAAAACCTTTTAATCCAATATCTAGCCTTTTTTGAACATTAAGGTCATTAAAACTTAAGTCTACATGAGTAGCATGCTTTAATGATAAGAAAACAAGCGCAGCATCTTCTCCTGATTTTTTTCCTAAACTGTTTCCACGTAAAGTTACAAATTTTATTTGGTCATTCAGGTGACTTAATGCTACTTGCAATTCGAAATTTGATCTTTTACCAAAATTATTCCATCCCATATCAATATGTTTTGTGTTTTTGTTTATTTTAAAAATAGAGCGCATTAACATATCGCCATTTACATTAGTTAATCCAGAGAGGACGGTTTCTCCGGTACTTGCATTAAAATAAAGCATATTGAACTCCTTCTAAGGGCCATCTACAGTTATAAGCGCTAAAAGGATAGCATTAAAGTAATTGAGTCGATTTGATTTAGATCAATGAATGTTTTTATATAAAAAACTACTTTTTCGAGTGAGATGAGCTCCGGCCCGGGGCTTGGTAAAAAAGGGCATGTTCAATTTTATTCCTCTTAATTCTAGATTGTAATAGCATTGTCTGCCGTAATCTGGATAACTCGAAAACATTATAATCGTTGATATTTTCTCTGAAGTACGCCGATAAAATTGATAAAATAGCTTTGCTATAATTGACTTCTTCCATAAATAGCTGGTTCAGAATATCAGCACATCTGGGGCAGGACTTAAATTTCGAATAGAACAGTTTTTATTGAGTTTGGGGTTACAATTCACGATTCAGGGCCTGACCCTGACCTATCCATATTTATATTTAACTGGTAAACAAAACTCCCTATTTGTTTGACCTTTAATTTCGCCAACGTGTTGCGTTTGCTGACTATAGTTGCGCAGGCTAGGGAGCAGGACCCGCTTATTTTTTAGTTGCGAACCAAGCGGTGACGCCAACAACTGTTGCAGTCAGTATGGTAGCTGAAACTTGGTTTCGTTCCCAGAAGCTTAGGTTTGTACGGACTATTTGGGGAGATCCTTGATACTTGATTGATTTACTTGGATTGTTTTGGATAATTTGCTGTACTTGATCCAGACAATCTGGTGAATAGCGCTTTATTATGCGTAACCCTTTCTCATTTTTAGCTAACAGTGCTTCCTTGATAAGAGTGGAACCATTAGGTGCTTTCAAAGCCATATTCAATGCTTTAGATAAAGTAGGTGGCGCATATTGGGCAATTACTTTGAGGTTATTTACAATTTCTTTTGCAAGAGGCTCGGGGTCATGTACATTCCATTTACTGGCAATATCTAATGTTTGAGATAAGGAATTGGGGCTGTAACGTGCAACAAGGTAAAGGAGTGTTGAATTATGTTTATTTTTCTCTAGGATGCATTTTGCAAGCTGCTGTGGGCCATTCGCTGTTTTATTAAATAAACTAAAAACTCTTGGTAAAAGCTCTGGGAAGTCCGCGGCAATATAGTGTAAAGCGGACCAATCCTCATCGTCCTTAGATAGAAGGGCTTGAGTTATGAGCTCGCAATCGTTTAACGTCTGAGTAGCCTTATCCAATGCGAGCTCTAAAGAAGCTGGAGCATAGAATAAAATTGTTTTTAATCCTATTTCTTTATCCTCATCTTGGGTTAACAGTGCTTGAACAATCAGTTTATCACCGTTTTTTGCTTTGGCTGCCAATTCTAATGCCTTCGGTAATGCTCCGGGAACGCTCTTGGCAATGCATTGTAATCCTGTTCCATTGCTCTGACATAGAAGACCTTGCGCAATAACTTCGCCCGCAGAGGGAAGATTCTCAACCTGTTCCAATACGTTCTGGAGAATATCAGGACACCATTTTGCTATAATAAAGAGGCCATCCTCAGTTAATCGATCGAGCATCTCAAAAGGTTTAAGCGTGCTCAATAGAGGAAGGGATATTTTTTTTTCTGAATTAGTACTGGCAATTACAATTGCTATTGATTGACCTAGAATTCGGAATACTTCATTCACTGCGACGAGTTTATTTGGAAAATATTTACGACATGTAGCGGGCGAAGTTTGATCATAGTTAGAGTTATATACGGACCATGACCCGTTTTTGAAGCTTACACGAATTGTATGTGTAGGTGAATTGATAATGGCGATTGTATCTGTGAAGTCATTTTCGTTCAGTAACCTTATGAGTTCGTTTGTAGTTAATTTACCTGCAGTTATTTTTCTTTGTTGAATTTTTTTGACGATACCTTGTTTGCTTAGAATTTCAAAATGATGCTCTGTAGGAGACAAGAGCGTATATTGATTGAGATTACTGGTTTTAAAATTTTTATCAAAACAGGCATGGTTCGAAATTACATAAGGTAATAATCGGTTAAAAAGTGTTTTTAGCTTAATTTTTTTCTTATCTATAGGGGGAGATTGTAGCGATTGTTGTTCTTTTTCTTTTTTAGTTTGCCAAAAAGAATCTTCTTCAGATCCCGGTAATTCAATGAGTTTATCAAGTGTTGATTCCTGCTCATCCCAATTTGCAACAGCTGCTTTTGCATGATCCCACCACTTTAATTTCCCAATGTGATCCATCGCTCCATCAATGACGCTAAAACCCAGGCAATGTCCCTTCTTGAGGGCGGTGCGTAAATCATACAGATCTTTTTGAATTGCTGTTACTTTGTCCTGATAATTCTTAGGAAATTCTTCTTGCAACTCTTTAATTAGCTGAATTTCAGTTATTTCTAAGAATTTAATAAATTTCTTTAAAATAATACGCTGGGTCATAATAAATCAGCTTTTCATATAAATAATTCATCATATCTGTTCGATATTAATTCAATATTAAATTGGTCTTGCAATATAAATGAAATTTTCGCAAAGCAAATTTTCTAAAATTGAAAATCTTGGTTGGCATGTCAGAATAAGGTTATTAAGAGTGCAAGTCGCATAAATTAGGTAACACGGCACAGGATTAAATACTATTTCTTGTTTCTTGGTTGGAACTACACAAAAACAATAAAGCTGTGATTAGATCATGGCTTTTCAAAACTAATATGTTTGAATTGTTCCGATACAGTATCTTTGAGTAAAGCATCTATCTGCGCCGCAAAAGGCTCATAGAATGATGGGCGGCGAGGAAAAATCCGGTCGTTTATCCAATAAATCGGCCATCCATCAGTAGTTTCAATACAATCTTTAGCAAAATTTGTAATTTTAAATTTTTCTTCAATTTGAATACAGCCACGTAAAAAGATATCAACATAGGATTGGACAATTGGAAAGTCTTTGGTAGGAAGTTGATTTTCCGTTGAGGCTATAGTGTATATCCAAACTTGTTTTTGGGTTGAAAAGTTGGAAGATTGAGAAAGGAATACGATGTTATCTGGATTAATCTGTTCTCTGCAATAAAAGCTTTCTCTTTTATCATAACTTCTGATTTTTTCCGGCTCGCTCACTTTGTAACTTACACCAATAAAAGATGAGCTTTTATTTTTAATGGCAGATAAAAACGTGGCATTAACTCCAGGTAAATTACCGTGTCCTGCCCAAATTCTCTTATATCCTTTTATCAAAATAGGAACACTCTCTTCAGCAGATGGATCTGTTCTTTTTTTAGATGTCTCATCAATTAAACTTCCATAGCCGACAATATATTGTGGAATATTAGGATTAATGTCTGGGTGACAGTCCAAAGCAAAAGAAGAAAAAGGGATTAGAGTCAAGAAAAGTAAAGTGAATTTCTTCATAAATCGTACAACGTATTAGATAATTATTTTGTTTCCTTTGCATCATGATTCATTCAATTTGCACCCTAAAATGATAATTTGATTTTTGAAAAACTCCAAAAATCCTTGATTTTATTGGTCGGAGTGACAGGAATTGAACCTGCGACCCCTGCCTCCCGAAGGCGAATATAATAAATTCCCAATGTATCTCCATGTATTCCCATGTAAAAAATATTATTTAATTTCATTGAGTTATATTTATTATTGATGCACTGCTATTTATTGTTATGTTACACTTTACAAAAAAATAGCACTTTATATGCACTTTATAATTGGACAGGCAGTGCCTGACCAAATACAGTCAATGGGATACCAAATGTCGAACAAGATTATTAATGCATCACAACTTCATCTAGATACATCATATCAAAACTTATTAACTGAAATAAAAGAAAGGTTAAAAAAAGCCCAGATTCGTGCAGCTATAGTAGTAAATCATGAATTAATTAAATTTTATTGGGATATTGGGAAACTCATTATTCAAGAACAAAAGAAAGCCCAATGGGGAGATAAGCTATTTGAAATTTTATCTAACGATTTACGCAGAGCTTTCCCTAATACAGAGGGATTTTCTAAAACAAATCTGAAGTATATGCGTCTTTTTGCACTTAATTATCCAAATGGTGAATTTAGTCAGGCACTGCCTGACCAATTAACTTGGACACATCATATTGTATTAATTCAGGCTTTTTCGGCTGAGCAAGCAAACGTAAAACACTGGTATGCCCAAAAAACTATTGAAAATGAATGGTCTTATCGTGAACTTCAAAAACAAATAAAAAGTGATCTTTACAGCAGGCAAGCGAAACTAGAACATAAGACAACTAATTTTAAAGACAAGCTTCCAGCACATCATTCGCATTTGGCTCAAGAAATGATTAAAGATCCATATAAGTTTCATTTTTTGTCTGTAGGAGAGGAAGCTCATGAAAAGGATATCCATGATGGGCTACTTACTCACGTAAAAGAATTTCTTATGGAATTAGGGCAGGGCTTTGCTTTGTATGGGACCAGGCATCCTATTATAGTTTCAGGGAAACGTTTCGAAATTGATTTATTAATGTATAACACCAAACTTCATGTTTACGTGGTCGTTGAACTCAAGCGAGGAGAGCTTAATCCTAAAGACACAGGTCAATTAAATTTTTATTTATCTGCTGTTGATGAGCAATTAAAAATGGCCGAAGACGGCCCAACAATTGGTTTATTACTTTGTGAAAAGAAGGATAAAGTTATTGCTGAATATTCATTAAGGCGTGTCAGTAGTCCAATGGGAATTGCAGAGTATGAGCTAAGCAAAGCACTAACTGAAAAACTTAATAATGTTTTACCTACTACAGAAGAAATAGAATCAGAGTTGAGTGCCTATACACAAAGTAATAAAGATTTAGGAGATGATGATGATAGCAAGAATCAGTAATTCCCTAATAAAAACTTTAATTCCTAATGAAAAAAAAGCCTATGATGTTCGAGACATAAATTTAAAAGGTTTTATATTACGGGTCCATCCGACAGGAAGTATGGTTTATTTGTGTCAGTATGCACGCGGAGGCCGTGTTAATCTTGGAAAAGCAGGGGTTATTTCTGCTGCACAAGCTCGAGAAAAAGCAATTGAAGTATTAAACAATTATCATAAAGGTATTAAACCAGAAGTAAAAAAAGGTGCTAATAAACCTAGAACACTAAAAGAATTCATTGAAAGTGATTATAAGCCTTGGGTTCTAGCTCATCATAAAAGAGGTGAGGAAACGCTTGCAGCTTTAAACCGTTGTTTTAATACCATGTACTCCAAACCTTTAACAGAAATAACTCCCGCACTTTTGGAACAATGGCGGGTGAAGCGTGTCAATGCAGGCACTGCTCAAGCTACTATTAATCGTAATATTACCACTCTTAAAGCTGTTATAACCAAAGCAGTGGATTGGGGTTTTCTAAAGGAAAATACTTTAAGAAATTTA
Source organism: Legionella qingyii (assembly GCF_003990155.1). Lineage (NCBI taxonomy): Bacteria > Pseudomonadati > Pseudomonadota > Gammaproteobacteria > Legionellales > Legionellaceae > Legionella > Legionella qingyii. The sequence goes on along the minus strand of NZ_RZGX01000019.1, from coordinate 74,116 downwards.
AAGCAATTTAAAATTGATCGCTCTCCAAAGGTTAGATACCTTTCGGTTGATGAGGAATCTCGCTTGCGACAGGCTCTTTTGGAGAGAGAAAATAAGTTAAAGCAAGATCGAATGAATGCAAATAAATGGCGCACAGTTCGTGGGTATCCTCTGTATCCTGAATTTGGGAATGGGGAGTATTTTGATTATTTAATGCCTATGGTACTTATTTCAATTAATACAGGCTTGCGAAGGGGAGAGCTTTTTAATTTAACTTGGGAAATGGTAAATCTTACTGAAAGATCAATTCTTTTGGATGGTGAAATTACAAAAAATAATAGCTCACGTTTTATCCCTTTAAATGATGAAGCATACCGTGTAGTAAAACAGCTATATGAAAAAAGTGCCATTAAAAATGGTCTGGTTTTTTTAAGTAAAAATAATCAGCCGTTCAATCACGTGAAAAGATCTTGGGCCTCACTTTTAGAAAAAGCTCAAATTACTCGGTTTAGATGGCATGATTTACGTCATCATTTTGCAAGTAGGTTAGTTATGACAGGTGTCGACTTAAATACAGTTCGCGAGTTAATGGGGCATTCCGATATTAAAATGACTTTACGATACGCGCATTTGGCTCCTGAGTATAAAATTAACGCAGTAAAAAAAATAGATTGGATGCATCAAAGTATTAATTAATTTTATGAAGTTCAAACAGACCTGGTTGCATTTAAATGTAAAAATAATTCAATTATCATTTATAAAAAGAGTTTGTTAAGGAGAGAATGTGAGTACATCTGATGAGGCTTTGGTGATAGATGCAGCTGAAAAATATGGATTTAACATAGAATTCAAAACAAAAAATCTATTTCAAATGAAAGGATATGACACTGAAATTAATAAGTTTTATTATTATGAGGGCGAACTTTTAGCGGTAGATGTTCAAGCTGAATTAAATGACAGATTATTTTTAATTGAATGCAAAGGTACGGCTAGCAATTCGATGTTAATCCTAATTAAAGACCCCGATAAATCAGAATCTATATATGTAAGAAGAGAAATTGATAATAATAGTAGAATCATGGGATTTCGTGGTGCTGGCCTTTTCTGTACATTTACTGGCGATTTTTTTAGTAAAGAACAAAATAAGTTAAAAAAATTATCAAAAAATGACACAGAAAACAATTTTTATAAAGCCCAAACTCAGCTTACTAATGCAATACATGCAGTATCTTGGGACATTAAGCAAAAATCCCCTACCGAAGAAAAACCGATCCACATAATGCCACTCATTGTTACAAATGCGCAGATATGGGTAATAGATTATGAACAAGATCCTATATCTGCGACGAATCATAAGTGGGTTAAGCATAAAGTGGTTTCTAACAAATTACCTATTTTCCTGAAGGGCGATAGAATATTTACTTATATAGTTAATATAGTTAATGTAAATTATTTACAAGAGTTTCTCGATAAAAGTTACAATATGAACCGTTCGTATGGCACTGTCGATACCTTAAACAATACTTTAATATAATAAGGAAGCTTGCATTGGTTTGCTAATGTAATTTATCAAAATTTTCATTTGTATTTTTCTATGTCACTTTAAAAAAGTGGTTAAATAGTGAAGGTTACCTTTACTATGCTTGTTTGCCTTGATTAAATAAAATTCGTTTCGACTCCTCCGATAAAACTTGATCAACTTGTATATCCTTAGCTGCATCATAGGCACGTTGAACTGCAGGACGTTTTTTTATATGTAAAAACCATCTTTTTAAATCAGGAAAATCATCTAAATTTTGTTGTTGTTTTTCATAAGAAACTATCCATGGATAACATGCCATATCAGCAATTGAGTATTCATTTGCTATAAACTCTCGATTAGCTAAATGCTTATTAAGAACACCATATAATCTGGCAGTTTCTCTGACATAACGATCCACTGCATAAGTTAGATTCTTGGCATGCTGACTAAAGTGATGATTTTGCCCTGCCATAGGACCTAGTCCACCAACTTGCCAAAAAAGCCATTGCAAAATTTCATAACGATCATGAACATTTTTAGACAAAAAATGACCTGTTTTTTCTGCTAAATACAGTAAAATAGCACCTGATTCAAAGATTGATATAGGATTACTGCTGTCTTTAGGGTTATGATCAACTATGGCAGGAATTCGATTATTGGGGGATATCCGTAAGAACTCTTCGGAAAATTGTTCTCCCTCAAAAATATTTATGGGTATTAGCTTGTATGGGAGACCGGATTCCTCAAAAAATATTGTAATTTTATGGCCGTTTGGGGTGGGCCAGTAATACAGATCCATCATTATGTAAGTCCTTCAAATAGGTGTAAATTAATTAAGTTATTATACTTAAGAAAATTATGTATTACACATGCTATTTTTTTGGACGTTTCTTTTTCGGTTCAGGGAGTTCTGATGCCGTAAGTCTAACTAGGTGAGTTAACCATTCACTATCTTCCAGCAAGTCACCAGATATGAGTAAGTAAGGTTTTGCACCTGGATATGGAATATCTTCAATGTAGTTATTAATGAATGCCTTACCAGCCTTAGTTGGCTTGATAAATAGTTGATCATCACAAACTAAAGCTATTACTTTTTCATGATAGTAAATTGCATATTCTCCAAACATTTTTTTCGCACGGATCATGTTAGTATCTGCGATTTGATCAAGAATAAAATCGATAGTACTTTGTTTAGAGGACATAAGTAATTCCTACGTTAATCCGGTTTTTTAAATTTCCACCGATGCCAAATAACAGGAGTTACTGCTAAGATTTTTTTTGAGAAGATAACAGGATCTTCAATTACTGTCTGAGCATTCAAACATACTAATGCATAGCCATTTTTTCTTTGTACTAAGCGACGAAAATAAATACCCTCGCTAATTTCCACAATACAATCATTTCCAATACATTTTTGTATTTCTGAAGTATCCATATACTGAATACCTCCTACAAAATCACCTTTAGAATAAGTTGGTTCCATAGTGTCGTCAGAAACCATGATTACTATAGCGTTCGGGTTGTTTGATTTAAAAAACTCTATTTCTTTCTGAATAGCGTTTTCTTGGGTAAATAAAGGGGCAATGTCTTTATCCAGAGTTGGAAAAGGAACAAATTCAGAGGCAACAAGGCTTGGACTTTTTCCTGAACCATTAAGAAGCCACTGTGTTGAACAACTTACCCCAGTACTATGAAAGATTTCTACAAGCTTAGAAGCTGCTTTTTCTGTTAAAGGATTTCTACCTAGCTCCCAAGATTGTAGGGTATGCATACTAATACCATATTTTTGCTCTAAATCTTTGCGAGAGATTCCAGCCAAGCTTCTAGCCGTTTTAATGCGACGTCCGATATTTATTCGTTGATCTTCAATATTTTGTTCCATAAAAAACCCAATAGACCCTTATGAAAATTATACCATATTTTGGTATAAAATTATTTACATATACGTATAACAGGTATAATATTGCTTCAATACATATCATGACGCACGGAGAAGCGTAATGCCTCGAACAAGCTGTATTCCTCATCCAGAGAGTGAACGACTATTGTTAATACGCAAGTGGCAACTTAACGCTTGCGAAAAAGATGCTTGTGCGGCGGCTTTACTAAATTTATTTGAATATTGGCACAATATCAAGCTTGAACAAAAATCCCAAGCTCAAAGCTACAATGAGGTTGCTCAAAGACATGGTGATAATAGTTCACAAATTGAAACTTTATTGCAATGGCATACATCAGAACAATTAGAATCTTCTTTATTAAATATTTTTAATAAAAGGCGTATTCAAAAGGCTATTGAAGTATTAGAAAATTTAAAGTTTATCTCTATACATCGAAATCCGAACCCAAGGTATTCATTTGATAAAACAAGATTTTTTTTATTTCATCCAAATGAAGTTTGTGCTTGGTTAAAGGATTATTCCGCAAAAAAGCCAAATGTTAATGAAGACAAGTCTTTCGAAAATACTTCATCGATGGTGCAAAATGATCTGATCGATAGGGACGATTTGCACCTATCGATAAGTGAGAATTGCACTTACGATGATTACAAAAGTGATCTACCAGAAGAGCAAATTGCTCCAACCATAGGAGCAAATTGCACTCAGCAATATACAAAGAATACATACCAAGATTACTTACAGAAATTACCTACACAAATAAACACACGTTTTGATGCTTTTGGTGTCTTCTGGGATAAATGGGTTGAGTTTACCAATAAGCCAGTTAATAAAAAGAGATCTTCAGAAATTTTTACAAGGATAGTTAAAAGTTTAGAAGACCCTCTGATGCGCGAGATCTTGGATGCTTTAGAAAAACAAAAGCAGGAAAAAGACCTACGTCAGCGGTTGAATCTGTTTGTTGCCCAATGGCCTGATCCCTCAGGTTGGCTTAAAGAAGCGCGTTGGGAAGATGAAGTTTATTTAGACGAAGCATTTTATCAATCTGAATTGCTAAGACGAAATTCTGGGTTAACCCAAAGTAAACAAGTTATGAAACAGCAAAGGGAGTGTTACTTAGATGTCCAATACAAATCTAGTGTTACTCGAAACCAAGACAAAAACTCAAATGACATCGCCAATAGACATGATGCAATCCAGCAATTTAATGAAGAGTTCAGAAGTCGAAAACGAAGTTCGTGAAGCAAAGCTATCAGATCTTGAGGTAATTAATTTAACAGAATGGCTTATCTTTAAAATTAAAATTATTTACAGCCGCACTATCTATGAGGGAGATAATCCCACGGAAGCATCAGCTATTCGACAAGAATGGCAGGACTTAGTATGTAAAATAGGTAAAAAGGGAATTTTAGGAACAATTGATTATCTTTTATCAGGCCATCATTCTGTTCCTTCATTTCCGCCATCGCCTGTTGAGTTTAGAAAATGTTACAGAACTCATGTAGCACCTACTGTTAGCAAGGTACATATAATTAAAAAACAAAAGAACCTCTCAGATCTGCCAAAAGAGCAGAACCAAGAAGGATATATACAATTTCAAGAGTTACTAAAAAAACTGAAACCAAGTTATTTGGTAAGTAAGAGGGAATAAGTTATGAAAATATTCTTATATCAATAAGCGTAATTTCTCGCGAATTTAGCGAATCAATGACTGGCAAATAATGAGCAAAATTGTGCTTAGGGATTTCTACAACCTTAAAAAGGAGAAAACAGTGAAGAAGAGGAAAAAAATAACATGTTTGATGCAAAAGAGTTTAGGTGTTTTGGGAATGATTGTTTTATCAAGCAGTGTGTTTGCGAATGATCTTTTATCCAAAGCATTGGAAGGTGATGTCAAGGATTCATTAGGAAGTGGTTCAATGTTTTGGAAAGTGTTTATTTTGGTGGACATTATTTTAGCTACTGCAATGGCTGTTAAAAGTAAGAATCCGATGGTTTTTGTTGGTGTTACTGCAGTGGCCTTTATACCTGCATTTTTATTGAAAACATTCGTGTTTTAAGGAGGAAGCAAACGATGAGCAACATGAATTATCAATTTTTAAGCCACATTGATGCACCCAAGAGAATACTGACGTTAACTATGGATGAGCTTGTGGTCGCAGGATTGGGTTTTATGTTGCTCATCATTAGTAATCAAAAGATTTTGGTCTCACTGTTCGGGTTGGGGTTATTAAGCAGTTTGCGTTATTTGAAGAAAGGGGAGGGTCCAAAATCGCTTCTTGTATTGGCTTATTGGCATCTCCCAAGCGGACTGACTCAGTTCTTGTTACCCCAATTACCACTGTCACATCATCGTGTGTATGTGGCTTAAGGAGATCTAAATGGACTTTAAAACGCACCAAAGCCGATTAAGCCAATTATCCGCACGATTTAATTTGATGGTGTGCCTTGTGTTTGGTTTATTGGTATCTAATGTGCTGCTGTCTTTCTTTGTATATTCAGCGTTCAAACATCATACCGTAGAGATTACCCCTTTTTCAGGGAATCCTGGTTATTTAAAAAGTGCTTCATTTGTTGACAGTCATTACTTAAGTTTAATGACGGAGAATTTTATCAATGAACGTCTCAACGTGAGTCCTGAAACAGTTGATGCGAATCATAAGCGTCTGCTTTCCTTTGTGAATCATCAACAGTATCCCTATTTTTTAAAGCTGCTTGCCCAGGAAGCCAGAGTTATTAAAAACAAAAAAATGTCATCTACCTTTGACATCACTGAAATCAAAGTAAACCCCAATGAACTTAATGCTGTGGTGAATGGAACGTTAAAGCGCTATGTGGGAATTCAAGCACTTTCTGATACGCAAACAACATACAAGTTGGTATTTCAATATGTGGATGGTCGTTTATCAATCGTCCAATTTGCACCAAAGAAGGAGAGTAACGATGAATAAAGGGCTTGGTGTCATTTTGGCACTGGTATCAATGAGTGTGATTGGGAGTAACAGTATCCCTTTTAAAGATAATAGTGAAATCGCATTAACTTTAAGCCAGGGAAATTACAACCGCATTTTTGTGAAAAATGACAAAATCATGGAAGCGGTATTTCCGGAAAAGGCGATGGCGATTAAACGTGATGAGCAGGATGGATCAGTTTATATCATGTTGGCAGCAACTAATCCGTTTACCTTGTTTTTGACTACTGAAGCAGGTCGTCATTTTTCGGTAACTTTAAATAGTGAGGAGTCATTAGGTAAAACAATTGAACTCATTCCGCAACAGCCACTACCTGTAAAAGTAACACCTCGTCAAACGAAAGCCAGTCAGGTAGTTGGGACTCATGAAGCTATTCCAGAAGCAATTCTTGCAATGCTTACTCATATGGAGAATCACAAACCGTTTACTGATGTGGTTGTAACGCGTCAATTTGGCAAAGCCCAGCGTTGGGAAAGAGGTTTAACACTGTTACCTAAAGAGTCTTGGGATGGGAAGTTTCTTAAAGGAGAAACCATTGAACTCTATAACGGGGGTAAAGAGCCTTTAGAGTTATCTCAAGAATGGTTTGCAAAGAAGGATACTCTAGCGATTAAATTTTCGAAGCCCACAATTAATCCTCGCGAACGTACCATGCTTTACCGTGTTGCAGGAGTGGATCATGGCTAATTGGCAACTCAATACAATGGTTAAAAGCCGCCAACTTCGTACATTAATCATGGTGGGAAGTGGAGTTTTGCTTATTCTGGCCATCATGATTGTATTGCTTATAGATGGTCGCCCAAAAAAAACTTCTGCGATACAAAAACCAGTAGATATAACTGGAATTGTGGATGAATCGTTTACAGAAGCTGCAGCTGATAATGCATTAACAGTCCAACAAACTGAACTCGAATCACTCAAAAAGCAAATTAGTGAATTGACTCTCACGATGAAAAAGATGGCTGAGGAACATGAGAAGCAATTAAGCACTCAAAAAGAAGAATTGACCGCACAAATAAGCACGATGGTTTTGGCAAATCAGGAAAAATCAAGTGCTTCTGAGAAAGTACCTAATACATCTAATGAGTTAAAGGAAGTACAAAACCCAGAGTTTTGGCATCATCCCAATACTTATGCCATGAATAGCAATTCTGACATGATGACCTTAGCAGATATCACTCCACGCATTCATACAGTGTCATTTCGAACGAAACGCCGCAGCACTAGAACTCATCATAATAACTATTTAAATCCAGCTCATTATGTACCATCAAACACTTCAGTAAGAGCAGTTGTTTTAGGTGGAGCTGATGCTGATGCATCCGTTAATGGCCAATCTAAAAATAATGGCGTAATGCTCTTTAAGTTCCTAGAGGATGGAACACTACCTAATGGAGCGCGCTCACGTCTTCGGGGATGTCGCGTGAGTGCGAATTCCTATGGAGATATTTCCAGTGAACGCGCTTTTGCAACCTTATATCGTCTCTCTTGTGCTCATCCAGGCCAACCCATTATTGATAAAGAAGTGACGGGTTGGGTGTTTTTCAATGGCAAAGTGGGGATTAAAGGGAAGCCATTGATGAGGGATAACAAAGTGATGACTTGGGCAGGAGTTAGTGGTGCGTTATCTGGAATTGCCCAAGCCGCACAATATGCTCAAAGCGTACAAGCGATTGGCCCTTATGGTGCAACTTCTGTAGTTCCATCAAGCCAAATTGCACCTTTTGCAGCTTATGGAGGTGCTTCCAAAGCAGCAGATACGTTATCTGCGTATTACGTTAAACGCGCAGAACAATACCATCCTGTCATTCAAGTCGGTTCTGGCAATGTGGTCACGGTGGTTTTTAAAGATGGATTTTATTTAGAGCCTGATGAAGACAAAAGCCAACATGCCATGAACCAAGTCAAAGCAGAGGAAGAAGCACAAAGGTTAATTGCTGCTAACCATGAAGGGAATTCGACTGACATGAATTTTACGGTGCCGCCTGAGGTATTAGGGAAAATTGACCATGCGAACAGCTTGAGCGCAAATTTGACAGGGGTATTACGATGAAAATAATTAAAAAGAGTCTGATCCTTTTAATTTATATGGGATTAGCAGCATGTGGGCCAATCAATTCCAATTTCAGTTGTAATGCCACGGCCGGGGATAGTTGTTTGACCATCGAGCAGGTCGATGCCATGACTCGGTTTGCAGATGATGTAAAACCCTATAGTTCCAGAAAGAACATGATGAAGGCTGAAAGCAAACCTCTTTTAAATCAAGGAAAAATAGTCAAACAAGATAGTGGACAAGCCCTATGGCTGGCACAAACAGTTAAGGAGCAATCATGGGCTTAAGGCTAAATCAATGGCGAGATAAAGCACGTGATCTGGTGCATCGTGTAAGTCACAAACTAGGGGAAACTGCAGGCATTAAACCGGAATCATTGCAACATCATTCAAAAGCATTTGAGTCGTGTACTTTAGATTTGCCTTCTATAAAAAACCTGTTTCCCTATGAAACAGTCAGTGAAGAAGGATTTTTTATAAACCGAAGCTCTGCGGGGTTTGGTCTTTTGTTAATGCCTATGGCAGGTGCTGATGAGTCTTTGATGAAATCGCTTTCCGAAACTTTTAAAAACAAGCTAACCGAAGGGACGGATTGTACGGTGTTAATGTATAAGCATCCTTGGCTTGCGCAAAATATGTATCAAAATTACGTGCCCATTTTAAAGCAAGGTGGGATTTATGCAGAACTTGCACGCCAAAGTCTCAAATACCATCTTAGTGCTATTGCAAAGGGCTATAAAAATGGACGCAATGTCCCAGCAACACTCTCGGATTATCGATGTTATCTTTTTATTTCAAGACCAACAGAGCTTGGAGTTGAAGGCAAGCTTCAGGGACTGCGAGATGACTTTGAATCCGAACTCAAAGTTGCAGGGTTTAGTTTTATGCGGTGTGAGGCGCACGATTTTAAAGTTCTGATGCGTGCTCTTGTGTCACCAAATTTCAATGAATGTTCCTGGCCAAAAATTGAGGATTCACAACCTTTTATTAGTGAATCCATTCCTAATCCGACTACAATCTATGAAATTGGTGATGAGAACATTGATATTTCCATTGCCGATGATGAAAGTGCTATTCAGCGTTCAAGGGTAGTGAATTGTGAGCTCACGAGTTTTCCTAAGGCACCATTTGCCTTATGGCAAACGCCAGATTTATTTGCCAATCTTTTAAAGCCTGAACAAGGTATTCAATGTCCATTTCTTCTTTCATTTACCGTTCGTGGTGTCAATCAGGAAAAGATGAAGGCACAAGCGAAAAAAAGAGCTAAATCTTTAAGTGCTAATAACAATGCCATTCAATCCTTTATTAATCCTAGTATTAAAGAGGAGGCTTCCGAATGGCAATTTGTTCATGAGTACGCATCCAAAGGCGAACTGTATCTGCTGCCTACGTTTTACAATCTAGTATTGTACACCACCGTTGAAAAAGAACGGGAGCATGTGGCAAAAGCAATCGCGAGTTTTAGGCAAATGGGATTTACACTGATCCAAAGCCGTTGCAAACAGTGGCTTCGATTTTTGGGAAGCTTCCCTTTTATGTTGACCGAAGGGCTTTTTTCAAGCCTTGAACTCTTAGGCTTAACCAAAAAACTAAGTCATACGAATGTGGCCAATCTTTTGCCTGTGGTTGCTGATTTTAAAGGAGCACGGCAGGGGCTTATTCTACCAACATACCGCCATCAATTGTTTTATTTAGATACCTTTGATGACCGAGTTTTACCTATTACCAATTTTAATCGTTTAACCATTGCAAGCCCAGGCTCTGGTAAATCCTTTTTTGAACAAGCACAAATTCTTGATGGTTTATCACGTGGGCAGCAAATTTTTGTTATTGATTTAGGGGGTTCTTACAAGCATTTATGTGAATTAGTCGGTGGAAGCTACATTGATGCATCTACATTGACGCTTAATCCTTTTACGTTATTTGATTTTGATGGGGTTACGGAAATTGATGGCGAAAAGGTGAATGATTACATTCAAATCAGAGACTTGTTAGCCATTATGGCGAGTCCCAATGAAGGATTGGGTGAGGTACAAAAAGCATGGCTTTTGGATGCGGTTCTTACCTGTTGGAAAGAGAGAGGACGGCTCGCCAAAATGGATGATGTATTGGCAGCACTGAGAGAGCTTCTTCACAAACCAGAATCCAGAAATGACCGAAGATTAAAAGATTTGCTGGTTTTGTTGGATAAATATGGAAGCCAAGGAATCTACGGCAAGCTGTTTAACAGCGATACCCCTCTCTTGAATAACTCTAATTTTGTGGTTCTGGAAATGGGGAAACTTGAAAGTAACCCAGAACTGCTTACCATTGTCATGTTCGTCATGATTGTGATTATTCAGGGTCAATTTTACCATTCCGACCGCCGAATTCAAAAACGCTGCATTATTGATGAAGCGTGGCGATTTCTGGCTGTAGGTTCTAATCCAATTTCTGCAGGATTTATTGAGCAGGGGTTTCGTACGGCAAGAAAACATACCGGTGGTTTTGCGGTAATTACCCAAAACCTCTCCGACACTATGAAAACGCTACAAGGGCAAGCCATTGCTGCTGCAGCAGATACCAAAATCATCATGCGCCAAGGAGCATTTCGAGATTTTATAGAAAGCCATCCCGACCATTTTAACCCTCTAGAAGTATCCATGATCGAATCCTTTGGTGAGGCTAAAACACAAGGCTTTTCCAATTTAATGATTCAATTTGGTAATGTCACAACATTTCATCGTTATTTTTGCGATCCATTTTCAAGGGTTTTGTTTTCTACCTCAGGTGATGAATTTGGGGAAATAGAATCCTTAATGAACCAAGGAGTACCACTTACAGATGCTGTTTATCGTGTGGCGCAACAATATTATGGAGATGAATTATGCGATTAGTTCATCAAGTTTTAGTGAGTGTAGCTGCATTAATTCTTATTGGATTGGAACTGTTTTGGAGTTCACCAAACACTAAAGTGGTGTTTTTTGATACCGAAGCAATTCAGGCGCAATTGATTCGTCAATTAGCAGAGCATCAAGCAAATGATGAGCAAGTGATCCATGCAACACGTCAATTTAAAAATAAACTCCAAATTCTGTTAATACAGTATGCAAAGCAACATCACGTCATGATTTTAGATCATCGTAAGGTTCTTGCCGGTGGTGATGACATTACCAATGAGATTGCTAACAAATTAGGACAAGCAATGAGGAGCAAGTTATGAAAAGGGTATTGCTTGTGTCTCTTATGTTAGCAATTTATTGGGATGTTAATGCTAAATCATTCGGTGTTGTAGGCGAGGTTTTCCCCATTGCAGAAAAAAGCTTTTTAGTACTGATCGAAGAACGTTTACGCACATTAACCACTAGTGGTGAGTTGGAGGCATTAAACCGGAAATGGATTAATACAGTGGTCAACCATACTAACAGACCTACCGCATTAGGTTTGGAGCGAATCAACCAAACAATCAGACATTACTACAAATCAGAAATAACTTTAAGTCAGGATATCACTGACCATAAAGGCAATGTTCTGTACCCAAAGGGAACTTATGTCAATGCCATGGAGTATATGCCAGCGTATAGACCTTGTTGGTTATTTTTTAATGCGGATGACAAAGCACAGGTTCGTTGGGCGCAGATGCAGAAGAGTAAATGTCCTAATCCCAAATTTATTTTGACGGGTGGGGCAATTAAGCGCGCTGAAAAGAGTCTAAATGCTGTGATTTATTTTGATCAGGAAGGGCGCATTATAAGAAAGCTTAATATTGAACATGTGCCAGCACAAGTAACACGCAAAGAAAATCAGCTTCTTATTGTTGAAGTGGCAATTAAGGAGAATGGCAATGTTGTTTAGAACTCTATTTTTAATGGTTTTATTTATTTTTTCTTGCAGTGGTTTTAGCAAGCAGTGTACAGGACATTTTGTTAATCCGATTATCGATGTGTGTTGGCGATGCTTATTTCCTTTGTCGATAGGCAACATCAAAGTAGTAAATTCATCTCTTCCCGATACCGTCAATGCATCAAGTCCCGTAGGTATATGCCCAAGCCCTATGGGATTGCGTGTGGGACTGAATATTGGATTTTGGGAGCCTGTGGCGCTGACTGATGTGACCGATACACCATATTGCCTGGTGAATCTTGGAGGCATCAAGCTCAAATTGGGTTTAAAACAGAATAAGGGAGGGCGTCATGTGGTGGGTAATGGGCAGCAACGTGCGTTTTTCCATGTCCATTGGTACAAATATCCGCTCATCAGCTGGCTTAATCTCATCACCTCGATTGGCTGTTTGCAAGGTGGTGATTTTGATATTGCTTATCTGACCGAACTTGACCCCACCTGGCAAGATTCTGAAATGAGCTTTGTATTAAGTCCTGAGTCAGTATTGTTTGCTAATCCCATAGCAGCTTCAGCATGCGCTGCGGACGCTCTTTCTTCGACATTGACCAAGAAACCCATAGACAGCCTTTTTTGGTGTGCAGGTAGTCAAGGGACTCATTATCCTCTGACAGGCCATGTGCATGCACCTATTTCTCCGGTGCAAACCGCACTTCTTTTGACCGAACGTATGAATTACAAAATGCATCGTGAATTTTTAGTGTCTGATTCAAATTCCGCGTCCGGTGCAATTTGCAAAGAACATTATTACACCGTAACCCCTAAATCTCGCTATCGCTATGAGATGGTGAATCAGGTATCAGATGGCAAGCATTGCTATCCAGGCGGTTTAAGTACTTTGGCTTGGGAGTTCGGAAAAATTAAACCACATACCCCCGACCAATATGGATTTTTAGTGTGGCGAAAACGCAACTGTACTTTCCTTTAGACGGAGTTTGAAATGCTAAAAAAAGGAATTATTTTTTTACTGGGATGTTTTGCGAATACTGTAATTGTTGCCTCTGCGGTATCAGTGTTTGTCAGCTTTTCCATGCCGGATACGCTTTTGGAGGAGACACTCAAAGAAAGCAGCAGGTTACACATTCCTGCGTATTTAAATGGACTATATCACGATTCAATGAGGGATACCGCACTCAAGGTCATGGAATTAAGCAAGCAAATCCCAAATTTGAATCTGGCAATTGACCCAACCTTATTTGAGCGCTTTGGGATTCAGCAAGTCCCTGCACTGGTTGTTGACGAGGGTAACGTCTTTGATGTGATTTATGGTCATTTAACTCTTCGAGAAGGATTGTCGCGAATTGCAGGACATGGAGATACCCACTTTTCAATGCGTGATGCTCGGAGGATTGGTGATGAGTAAACTCATCTTGATTTTATTTTCCTCTCTATTCATTACTGCGGGATTTGCTCAAACTCCAGTCGATGTATTAAAGGCGCGTGAGCAAGCGATGCAGGCTTTAAATGGATTTAATCCTGCAAACGTATTGAAGGGGTATACACAATATCCCAACGAGACGAGCCTTCTCCCGCAAGAAGGAACAAACACTTTGCCTTCTACAGGCTTAAACGCACTGTCTAATAATCCCGATGCTTTAGAAGTTTATCAACACGCAGGAACCCGCACTAAAGGGCGCTACAATCCGAATAGCCCTGAGATGCGCTATGCTGAACAATTGCTTGAACATCCCGAAGATGCGGTAAATGGCGTCTGCTATAAAGAACCAGGCTTCTGTGAATCTACCCCAGAGACCAAAATCTGCGAAGAAACTGTGGGCTATAAAAATATTTCCTGTGGTGAAGCGCTTAAGGTAACGCTAAAACCACTCACACAAAATTTTACTCGCGAGCTCATGTTTCCTCAAGGAAGCGCAACGTTTCATTTAGCCCAATGTGGCAAACACAACAAAAAATGCAGCAAAGCTAATCTTGCCGAAATAAGCCCTGCGTGTGAAGCATTAAATCTGGTGGTGATGTATCACAATAAAGTGCTGCAAATCATAAAAAATCCTGCCTGCAAAGACCCCACAGTGACGGTTTCTTTAGGAAAAATAATTAAGGCACCGATACCGCTTAGGATGACATTGACGCAACAGGTAAGTGAAGAGTCTTGGGTCACTCAAGCCTGCGAAAAGAATACCTCGGATTCTTGTATTTTGACGAACACCAATTCATGCCTTGAACCTAATGCCACAAAAATCATTGAGGGTATTGCTATTACCAGACCTTGCTGGGGGCATGCTTCCAACTATCACTGTTCTTATTTAGAAAACAGTTATTGCATGCCTTTGCTTCAGGCCGGCTGTTCGCAAATAAGTTCACAGTGTCTTACTGCATCCAATGGATTATGCACTCGGTTTCTCCAAACATTTTCCTGTATGAATCAGGTGTGTTTTCCAGAAAAAACCATTTGTCCTGACAAAATCCCCTGCAGTGATGGAGCGTGTGACTTATCTTTTGCAGAAGAAAGTGATGATGCGGCGGAAGGCTTGTCACGCCTAGGGGCTTTGGCTGGCGTGGCATCCGATGTTGCAACCAAGCAAGTTCGCAGTGGGATGCCTGCCATTTTTACCGGAACCAATTCAACTTGTCGCAAAGTGGTTGCCAATATACGTAATTGTTGTCATGGCAGTTACCACATGACTCATTGCAGTGAGGATGAGAAGCGGCTGGCCAAAGCCAAGGAAGAAGGGCGAGCATTTAACGTAGGAACGTTCTGTGCCAAAAAAGAATTAGGCATTTGTCTTGAAGAAAAAGAGTCGTGGTGCGTTTTTCCTACCAAATTGGCTTCTATTCTGCAAATTCAAGGACGTTTTTATCAGTTAGGCATTCACTTTGGTTGGGCAAAAGATGAGGATAATAAAGCCAATTGTCGTGGTATTACTCCAGAAGAACTCGAACGTATTAACTTCTCTGCTTTGGATTTATCCCCCATTACTCAAGAGCTCATGAGTCGTAAAGTACTTCCAGATGACGGGCAAGTCTCTGCGGTCAATCAGTCCCATATCGAGCGCTTAAAACAGATGGGGCGTGCACATGATTAAATGGGGCATTTTTCTTTTGATATTCCTTAATTCCCTTGGTGTGTTCGCCGAGAAACCGGTCGGTTTTCTTTGGTACAGCATCGAAAAGGAACAGAAAAAGACAAGACAACTACCGCCTGGAGGTATTCCCTTTAACCAGCTTAGTTTTACTGAACGCGATGCGATACTTCGTTTCTATACCATGGAAGCCCTGCATAAAGCACGGTACACCAGAAAGGTCGAAGACATGCGCGTTTTTCTGAGTCTTCAAGATTATTGGCTCAATGAGTCAACGCATTTTAAAACCTTATTCCAAAAAACGATGCTTGCTTATCCCCAATACGATTATACAGTGACCCACCCTACATCGAGTATGGGTACTAAAATCACTGATGAAGTACGTGAGACACACCGTATAGAAGTAATCAAAACTCTCGCCAAATCCCATGGATTACTGTTTTTCTACCGGGGTAAAAGTCCTTATGATCTCAAGCAAATTCCCATTCTTGCTGATTTTTGTCATCGGTTTCGTTTGACTTTCATGCCCATTAGTGTGGATGGGGTGATTTCACCTGAATTCCCTCACTCAAAAATTGACTCAGGGCAAGCAAATCATCTTGGCGTGCATTATTTTCCTGCACTCCTTTTGGTAAACCCACAATTCCATAAAACAGAACCTGTGGCGTATGGTTTAACCACTCAGGATGTATTAATGGAGCGACTCATGCAGATAGGAACTCTATTTCAAGGAGAACAAAGATGAAATGGCGTTCGTTTATTACCGTACTTACTCTGACTATAAGTACATTCACTGTGCACGCAAAAAGTTCCGAATGGTTTACGAAGATTATGGCTTCCAAGGAGCAGGGTGTACTACAACATACAGCCAAAGAAGAACCCAAAACCCGACACCATGGCTTTTTTAGAGAACATGGACTCATTCTCTTTTATGCAAGCCAATGTCCTCATTGCCATCTATTCGCGCCCATTCTTAAATCATGGGCTGTGCAGAATGAAGTAGAGATACTTCCCTTAGCATTTGACAATCAACCCTTGCCTGAATTTCCAAACTTTTTACCAGCTACCACCGAATGGATTAACGCAGCATTTCAAGGAAAACCCATTACCTATCCTGCATTGTTTGTGGTGAATCCCAAAACAAAGATGCTGTTTCCTGTTGGATTTGGGTCTATGACCCAAGACGAATTAAATTATCGTATGGAGCACCTCATTCCCAAAATTACATCTTATGAGCGCAGTGGAGTGATGCTATGAACAAATTAATGGTAAGCCTTGTGCTGTTGAGTGTGGTTTCAATGACACGGGCTAGTGTCAGCACCGATTTAGATAATTTCTTTAATGGAATTGGCTACGCATCCAATGTAACTTCTCCCGCTGCTTTTGAGTCACAAGCAGCAGGATTTTTTGGTGGAGGTTCGCTGTATGCGCGCAATCAAGTACGACAATATCAGTTGGTGCAATTAGACCTCCCCAGCTATCGCGCAGGATGTGGGGGAATCGATTTATTCACCGGAAGTATGAGTTTTTTAAGCGAACAAAAGCTTGTGGATTTAGGCAAATCAGTGATGACCAATGCTGGCGCTTATGCCGTAGATGTAATGCTGGCATCAACTGTTCCTGAGCTGAAACAAGTTCGAGATTATTTACAACAATTGGAACAAATGGCCAATCAGGCCAGTATCAACTCCTGTCAGTTGTCACAAAACATGGTTGGTGGGGTCTGGCCAAAGACCGCGGAAAGCCAGCAGAAAATTTGCAAAGACCAAGCGGCTATGGGCAAAGAAGGATTATTTAGTGATTACGTCAAAGCACGTATGGCCTGTTCTGGCAGTGGTTTTGATAACGTAATGAATAAAGCATCCCAAGATCCAGAGCGTAAAAAGCAAGTTGTTTTAAACAAAAATTTGGTATGGTCACTTTTGCAAGCTAAGTCCTTCTTAAATAGCGACCAGGAACTTTCCGAAATGGTGATGAGTCTGACGGGAACGCTGATTATCGATAAAGAAGGCAAAGTGACGAATGTCCCTTCATTGGCTGGAAATGCCGATCTCATTAATGTGCTGATTGGTACAGGAAATGGAACTCGTACTGCAAAAATATGGCGCTGTAAGGATAAAGGTACCAACAACCAGTGTATGCAGGTGAGTTTACAGGAGATCACTATCCCTGAAGCCTCTACTCTTACTTTTAAAATTCGTGAGATTATTCGAAGTATCAATACCAAACTAGTTAACGATGAAAAACCCGGTAATCGCGAGCTTAATTTCTTAAGTATGACATCACTCCCTGTTATGAAGTTTTTATCCGTTTTAAACAGCATGCACTATGGCAGTACTACTGTGGATATAGAAGAGTATTCGATGTTAATCGCTCAGGATTTATTGACTAATTATCTTACGGAATTGCTCACAGAGGTGAGTCAAGCGACGGCAGGCGCAGAATTGAATTCAGATTTAGTTAAAGAAATTCAAAAAAGAATCAATGTAGCTGTGACTAAAGTAGCCGATATTGATCCTAAGGTAGGTCGCAAACTACAAGAAAAGCTGGCTCTGATTGAGCGCATGGCTCGTATTGAAAAGCAAGTGGCTTCCAGTATGAATAGTACGGCAGGGTAAGGAGAATAGGTAATGATAACCATTCATGTCTTGGCAGCTGGGGAATTATTTCAACATGTGCTCAATGCATTGGCTTCCTTTATGAAACAAGACAGTTTTTTAGGATTGCTGCGAATAACAGCGCTGATTGGCATTGTTATGGCAACAGTTGGTTTTCTAAAGACTCGAGATCCTATGGCCTTTGCACGTTGGTTTTTAGGATACGTATTGTTTGTGAATTTGGTGTTATTACCTAAAACATCGGTGCTCATTGACGACATTTCAGCACAAAATCCTAAAATCGTTGATAATGTGCCTATGGTGTTTGCGTTAAGTGCTAGTCTTGTCACTACGATTGGTTATGGCCTTGCTCAAACGTATGATGCACTGCTCACTATGCCTGATGATTTGCAATATACCAAAACAGGTGCGTTGTTTGGTTCTCGCCTCATTCAGGCATCAACCTCCTTTCGAATTAAAGATCCTGTGTTGAAAGAAGAAATGAATGAGTATTTTCGGAACTGCGTGGTTGGAGACATTCGGATGAACCGCAAATACAGTGTCAGTGATTTAGCGCATTCTATCGATATTTGGAATTTATTGACCTCTAAAGCATCACCCCTTCGTATGATTAGTGTGAATGGCAAACTTGTTACTTGCTCTGATGCCTCCAAACCTGACGGACAATACAGCTTGCGTAAAAAACTGGATGTTGAAATTAAAAAAGCATATACGTTTTTTGGCGTGAATTTGTTTGGCAAACCAAAGAATACGACTTATGAAGCATTGTTTAGCCACCATCTGAAATCTGCTTTTGACTATTATCAAGGCTTAACGGATACGGCGAGCAATATCTTTTTACAAAGCATGATGATTAATGCGATGGGGGACGGAGTTGCTCATTATCAAGCGTTTACCGATGCTACTGCGGGTGTGGTTAATCAGCAATTTACCAAATCTCAAGTACAACATCGCTGGAGTTGGGAGGTTTTAGGCCAAAAAGCATTGTGGATTTTGCCTATTACCCATACCTGTCTAACCCTTTTATTATTTGGTGTTTTTCCCTTAATTATTGCATTAACTACCTTACCAGGAGGAATTCGAATTCTTTATGGATATTTGCAATTTTTCATGTCACTGCAATTTTGGCCTGTGCTTTTTGCCATTTTAAATGCCGGTATGACTCTTTATGGCGCTTCAACATCTGCTGAATATGGCCATTTTACAATGGTGAATCTTGATAAAATTGATGAATTGCATGCAGATATTTCAGGAGCTTGTGGTTATTTAATGATGCTAATTCCCTTTTTATCTCATGGTTTAGTTTCTAATCTGGGCGGTGCTTTCAGCAATTTAGCTACCAGCATGATGAGCCACATGCAAGGATCAAGTATGTCCGTGGCAGGGGAAGCTGCTAGCTCCTCTTTTGGTCTAGGACAAACCAGTTTCTATAATACGACGGCTAATAATTTCTCAGCCAATAAGCATGACTCCAATTGGACGCATATGCATGGGATGAATACTGAGCAATTGGGAAGCGGAGTATTAAAAACCATTACTGGCAATGGAGAAAGAGTTTTTGACGTCAGTCCTGGAATGACACGAAGTGCAGTGTCTATTAATACATCCGAAGGGCTAAGTGCCTCACTGAACCAAGCGTATGAACAGTCACGTCAAGCTGCTCTTAATGAGTCCAATCATTATCAATCGGCATTATCTCATTTCGCCCATCGGGCATTACAACTCTCCCAATTACAAGGACATGAGATGCGTCTAGGGGATGGAGTATCTAATAGTGAATCAAGTCAATATTCTAAAGCGTTATCGACGATTAGCCATGTTGCAGAGGATGTGGCGAAACGAACTGGGGTAAGCAAAGAGGATGCTCTTTCTCATTTAACCAGTGGTGGTTGGGGTGCGCATGCTGGGGTGAAAACAAATCGAAGTATCTTCGGTAAAGTGGCTCAGTGGGGTACAGGTTTTAATGCGGGAGGCGATACACATCTTAAATTTGATCGCAACTCTTCAAGTCAGGATCGATATCATACAGGGATGGATGGCAGTATTTCAGCACGTGAGGCACGTGATTTTAATGATGCACTTAACTATGTGAAACATTTTTCTCAAACGCATCATTTTGATGACAATCATTCACAAGCTGCTTCTTTATCAAATCAATTGGGAGCTGATTTGCGGACTGCAGAAACTGCAAGCCATAATTATGATGCAACCCTAAATAAAGCGGAACGGATTTCCAAAGCAAAAAGCTATGTTGAATCACATTCATCTCAAATTAATACCGATCTGAATCAAGCGTTTCCTGCCTATGTAGCAAGTAAGATAGGGGAGGCCGCTCGTGACGAACTATTTAGCCATCCAGGCGATATGCACTCATTAAATAAACTCCAGGCTTTAGGGCAAGATTTTCTAGCTCACAAACGCGATGAATTAATTAGAGACTTTGGAACTCAAGATATCCATAAAAGAATAGACTCTTTTTATAGCCAAGAAAAGCATCAAGTGAGCTCAATGGGAAAACAGTTAGGGACTCATTATCAAAAAAATAATCAAGAATTGGAGTACGATGCTCAATTACTCAAAGTAGGAATTGATCAAAATAAGGCTAAACCATTAAAACACAATGTTCACCAGCAATTGGATGAATCTTTTCAAAATCTTAATCAAGGGAAGGAGTTGATTAAGAAAGATCACCATGATCTAATGGACAAGAAGGAAGCCGCATTGAGAGAGGGGATGGTCAGAGCACAAAAGAATGTGATTTTAACCGAAAAACTACCAAGAACATGGGGACTTCATAATAAAGGAGAATAGGATGAATTATAAGGATTTAAAGTGTGCTATTGATGAGGATGTGGGTGCAATTACAGGTCTTCAACCCGATATTATTCCTGCTCGCTTTTATTATTGGAGTCTCTCGAAATTATTTTTAAATGGTCTCTTGATATTTTGGCTTATTACTTCAATCACGATTGCTTATGCAGGAATAGTTCATCCATCAAACGAAGGGCTCGCAAGAGAGGCTGCTTCTCAGGTGATTGGAGAATCAGTATTGATGGCATTTTTTATGAGTGCAGGTGCCATGTTCTTATTGTTTCAGGCACTTAATTTCTACATTCTTTTTAGGTTTCATTTGGAAAAAAGGCTTAAAACAGGATCTTTAGTTGTAAAAAAATTAAAACAGTTTTCGTACCTTTTTTTGGGGGTATTTGCTTTATTTTGTGCTCTATTTGCAAGTTATGGTGAATCTGCTGCAATCTTTATGTTCGTTGGATTTGCATTTTTTGGAAGCTTACTGGTTACCTATTTCCTAGTGAGTATGGAAATTAGTCGAATTGGTATAAGCACCATATTTACTCTAATCAACGAGTTTTTTCATAAAGGAAAAAAAATTGAGTTACCCTTGAGATAAACCAATAAAAAATCATTAAGAATTAATTTTAATCACTTTAAAGGCAGTGTTAGCTACTGCTTTGCCTAAAAGGTATAAGGAGAAAAACAGATGCGTGATGAGCCTAATTTCAAACACTATACTCGTGGTGGGCAAATTAGTTTCCATAATCTTCGCATGTGGGATCAAATTACTAAATCGTTAACCTTAATTTGCTTGTTGCTTTGGGTAGTGTTTACTGGGGTTATTATTTGGAGTATCACTTCTGTTGAAAAGCTACACCATGCATTTGCTTATTATTGGGCTCAATTTTTAAATGCTATTGGTCAAAATCATGTGTTTCATTTTTCTTTCCATGGAAAAACCTTCCAGCAAAATGTTCAGCAAATTCTTCATTATTCCTATTATCGTGATAATGCCAATGAGGTCATCAGAACTATGGGGCAATCGGCCTTAGTTGCATTTGGCATGGCATTTTTTATTGGAATAGGGTTTGCCATTTACTTTATTCGCCGAGGTAAAGAACAGAGTAAACATCAGTTTATTCGAGGAAGTCGAATCGATACACCAGCTCAGGTAAAAGAAATGATCCTAAATGATGCGGCACATTCCGACATTCATATTGATGATTTTCCTTTAATTCAAGGTAGTGAGGTGCAGCACCTATTAGTACATGGAACAGTAGGGACTGGAAAAAGCCAACTCATCATGAAGATCTTAGATGCTTTGAGAGCACGTGGAGATAGGGTCATTATTTATGATAAAGGGTGCTCTTTTATAACTCATTATTTTCGTGAAGACTGTGATATTGTTTTAAATCCTTTTGATGCACGTTGTCCTAATTGGGATATGTGGTGTGAAGCACCTCGGGATTCAGATTTTGAAAATATGGCAGAAAGCCTTATTCCTATGCATGGGGAATCTGATCCTTTTTGGGTGAATGCTGCCCGAACTGTTTTTGCATCTGTTGCATCTACCATGCGCCATGATAATGAGCGCTCACTTGATAAATTATTGCGGCTTTTATTAACTGGTGAATTTTCTACTTTAGAAGAGTATTTGCGAGGAACGGCTGCAGCCACTTTAGTCAGTGGTAAAATTGAAAAAACAGCAATTTCCATCCGTTCGGTAATCACGACTTATCTTAAATCATTGCAGTCTTTATCAGGTCTTGGGAAAGATAATAAGCCTTCTTTCTCCATTCGTGACTACATCCTTGATGAACATAGAAAAGGGTGGTTGTTTATTTCATCCAATGGAGAGCAACATAAAACTCTAAAACCACTTATGTCGATGTGGTTAGCCATGGCTTCCCTGACGCTTTTGAGTTTAACGCCAGATCGAGATCGACGTATTTGGTTTGTCTGTGATGAATTACCTAGTTTGCATAAACTTCCTTTACTTGGGGAGACGATCGCTGAAGTGCGTAAATTTGGTGGCTGTTTTCTTTTAGGGATGCAAAGCTTTTCACAGCTAACTAAGGTCTATGGTCAAAGTGGGGCTAGAGAAATTTTTGATTTACTCAACACTCGCTTTTTCTTCCGCAGTCCAAGCAGCGATATGGCGCGTCTAGTAGCTAGTGAGCTAGGGGAGGAGGAAATTGAAGAGTCTCGGGAAAATTATTCTTATGGTGCCAACAGCATCCGAGATGGTATTTCCTTAGGAAGTCAACGTGTGACTCGTCCTATTGTTGCATATCCCGAAATTTTGGAACTCAAAGATTTAACCTGTTTTTTGCGTCTTCCAGGCCCTTATCCAGTGACAAAGTTGCCTATTCAATTAATCCAACGTGATTCGCAAAGCTTAGGTTTTATCGAACGAAATGTACCTGAATCCATAACAGAGGATGTTTCAAGTGGGGATGAGGATAGTGAGTCCTTAGGGCAAGGTTTGGAACACAGCTCACAAAGAATGAAAGAACGCCAACTGATAGAATATATGGATTAGGGATAAAGATGCTTAGTATACAACCACTAAAATCAGCACAAGGTGCCGCAGACTATTATGCCGCTGCATTTAACTATTATGCAGGTGATGCAACAGCTATGCAGTGGTTGGGTAAAACTAGCTCACATTTTCAATTAAATGGGGTGATTGAAAAAGAACACATGTTGGCTTTGCTCGAAGGAAGGTTACCCAATGGACAAGTGCTGCAAAACCTAAAAGGGGAGCATCGACCTGGGTTTGACATGACTTTTTCAGCACCTAAAAGTGTATCCTTATTAGTTGGTTTAGGAGCAGCACCTGAATTAGTACGATTTCATGATGAAGCAGTTAAATATGCAATTGGTCAAATTGAACGTGAATTTGCCCAAACACGTGTTCGACGTGATGGTGAAATTTGTTATGAAAAGACGGATAACTTATTAGTGGCAGCATTTAGACAACCGAACTCACGGGCTAATGATCCTGCACTTCATACTCATTGTGTGACGATGAACATGACCTTTCACCAGGGAAAGATTCGTTCATTGGCCAGCGACCCCTCAAGAAATCATGGGGTGATTGAGCAAATCCAAAACAACGCCCATTATTGTGGATTGATTTATAGACAGCATTTGGCGAACTCGTTAAAAAAAGCAGGCTTTCCTCTTCGCATGGCTGGTGATGGTTTGTTTGAAATTGATGGTATTCCCGATGCAGTTTTGCGTGAGTTTTCACGAAGGCGAGAGGATATTGAGAAACATTTGGAAGAAAAAGGGTGGTCAGGAGCTAAAAGTGCTTCTGCTGCAACCCTTTTAACACGTCATGGGAAAGAGGATCAAGAAATGGATGTACTTGCGTTAGATTGGCAAGAGCGTGCTAAAGCTCTTGGATTTGACGCCCATCACTTTATCAAAAACCGCCATCAACATATTGAATCGCAAAACTGGTTTTCAGCTATTAAAGAGAAGCTCATTGCTTTAGTTAAAAAGAATAAACAACCCCCGGAAACAGGTGTGGCACTTGCATGTGTTCAGGTTGCTATTGAAACGTTAAGTCAGCGTACAGCAGTTTTTAGTGAACGTACTTTATTAAACGAAGCGATGAAACACAGCCTCATCTATCCTGAAGTCATCACCAAAGAAACGTTAATTACTGCAATTGGGCAAGAAAAAATAAACCAAAATCTGTATGAGGCTCAATGCCCTGAAACACGACAAACAGTTTTAACTACTCCTTGGTTACTTACAGTAGAAGCCGAAACCATTGCACGAATTGAAAACAATAAAAGGGCGTTATCCTCTATTGCATCAAAAGAACGACTGGAGTCTTTTCAGCGTGAGCGAAGTCAAATTTTACCTTATCCAATGACTGATTCACAAAAGCAATCAATGGTTGCCTTGTTAACTGGAACCGATCGCTTTTCTGCAATTCAAGGGTATGCCGGAGTTGCCAAAACCTCGATGCTTGCAGAAGCAAGGATGCTTATTGAGGAAAGAGGTTATCAGTTAAGAGGGATAACGGTTGCAAGCTCAGCAGCACATGAGCTGCAAACTAAAGCAGGTATTTCTACCGATGTATTTCCCATTGTGCATCAGGAGTTAAAAAAGGCACCTACGGCCTCTTTGTCTAAAACGGTATTTATTGTGGATGAAGCATCGATGCTTTCTGCACATCAAGGCCATGAGCTTTTAAAGCAAGTAGAACGAACAGGGGCTCGTTTGGTTTTGGTCGGTGATAAAGCACAATTACCCAGTGTTAATACAGGTAGGATTTTTAGTCTTACTCAGGAATATGGGATTGAAACGAATGTCATGGATGAAATTGTCCGTCAAAAGAATCAAAAAGCAAAAGATGCTGTAATTTGTGCAACAAAAGGGAATGTAAAAGAGGCTTTGGAGCATCTTAATGTGCAAACTCTAGGTACTCATGAAGAACGAATTCAGTGGATAGCAGATCATTGGTTATCGTTGATTCCAGAGGAGCGAGAAAAAACTCTTTTATTTGCTCCCACTCATGCAAATAGGGAGGCAATTACTCAAATTATTCGTGAAGGCCTTCAGAGTGAAGGGGTCTTAAAAGGTACATCACTTGAGCAAAAAGTTTTAAAAGCAAAAACGATTGAAGCGGTGCAACAGCGATTTGTTGCTTATTATCAAAAAGGAGATGTAATCCGTTTTAATCAGGATTTTCAAAAGGGGCGAATTAAGCAAGGGAGTTATTATACAGTCGGGACTATCACACAAGCACATCTTAGAGACAATGTTTTACCGATAGTTAATGAACAAGGAAAAGCAATTCAATTTGCGTTGAAGAACCTTCCCCATTACAAAACACATACGGCTCCTTTTGAGCGTGTCATAGAACTCTACGAAGCCAAATCACTCGAACTCTATGTGGGTGATAAAGTGATGTGGACACGTAATTTCAATAAAGACGGTATTCGCAATGGACAATGCGCCACAATTCAAGAAATTAATGATGAGGCAATTCTTTTTACTACTGCAGAGGGACAGTCTTTAACCCTTAAACAATCTCACTCTGCATTAAAACATCTTGATTACAGCTATGTGTTAACCAATTACAAAGTACAAGGGAAAGATGCTCCTTATGGAATTGGACTTATGGAATCTTATCATCGCTTTAGTGCTACTTTAAAAAATTTTTATGTGCAAATTTCCAGGGCAGTTCATGGTATGACCTTAGTCACCGATAATAAAGAAGAACTTATTGAGGCCATTCAAAGAAATTCAAATGAAAAGCCGGCTTCTCTTGATGTGATTTCAAGTAAGCAATTGATGAATCATGAAGATCGTTTTATGGGCAAGGCTCAATTATCAATCCAGTCTGTAATTGATAAGAAAATACTCTATGAAGCTAATCAGAGATTCGATCAATTACATCCTAAAAACAAAATTGAAGAGCTTTATTTCACCAAGAATAATAGCTACAACGAAAAGCCCAAAGAATCAATCAAGGAACTAGAACTATAATTTTGGAGATAAATCATGTCACGATTAACTATTTCATTACCTGATAATTTACACAATCGTATTTCATCACTAGCTATACAGCATGATGATTCGATGTCCAGTATCATTAATCGATTAATCCATGTTGGTCTACAGCACTGGTATGAGGGGCAACAAAAATCAAATCAGATTGTGGAGCAGCATTGTCAACAATTAATTATTCAAATGAATGCACTGATTAAAAATATGTCAGTAGAATTACTTAAGTTTAATCAAGAAGATTTTGAACAGTTGCAAAGGGCAGCGGTAGGGAAGTTTGCTGAATTAAGTAGCATGGCTACGAAGTGAGATATTGAAAGTTCATCATTGATTAATTATATCTTTGTAAGAACGAGCGGTCTTAGCAGCAAGCGATATCAGAATATAAATTAACGGTCATTGTAAAGGCGAGCAGAAATATTATGGCCAATAACACCTTTCCTTTAAATTTTCATTGCAATAAGTTCTTTAAAACTTAATGACTTGAGTAGTAGTTACAGTATTCAGATATAGTTTTGGAACATAATTTTCGGAAATCGAGCGATTTGTAAGATGGTGGGGGTTGGAAAGACTACACTATAAGAATATCTCAACGAGTAATGAGTTCTTATGAAAAATGTTCTTTTATTTAAAATTACTAAAGATGAATATTTAGATGACATCTTGGATGGTAATTTATTTATGAATACATATAACTTTTATAGAAAAACTGAGGAAAAAATTAATCGTGGCGATAAGCAAGAGGGAGTGGCATCTAGTTATCTAGCTGATTCTGTTAAGATTTCTATAACTAATTCTGAGGGAAAGCTTGTTCCGATTGGAGGCTTAATCAATAGAATTAATTTTATGTATCCCTTTGATCATCAAGTTAATATATTTTGTATGACCTTATTTGAACTTAATTTTTTAGAGGTGACAAATTTTAATTTTAAATTAGACAAAAGATTTTGCGGATTTGGTGATAAAGCGATATTAATTACACAACCACAAGAATTTATAGATAGAATTACAAAAAGTGTAAATGGAAAAAAATCTCCACCATGTTCCAACAAATTTTTTGATAAAGTAGATTATTTAGCTAATGAATATAGCGGACGAATAGGCTGCTTTTCTAAGCTCGAAGAATATGCATGGCAAAATGAATGGCGCCTAGCTATCTTAGATCCAGCTAGAATTGAATCTGAGCCTATTGTATTAAAAATAGGTAACATAGAATCTATATGTAGAGTATTTGAAACTGAATCACTCGCTAGGCATAGTGTTAAGGTTTCATTAAACGAGACTAGCCAATAGTGGAATTAATAGGTGGTTTCCCAAACGATGAAATATTACTAACCTAGTCTATTATTTATTAAAAAGATAAATAATTTTACGCAAGGAAAATGTCAATAGATAATAGTTTAATACTAAGGTACCCCGAAATTTCTAAAGAGTGGGATTGTATTAAAAATGACCCACTAACTCCTGGTGATGTTTCAAGCGGAAGCCAAAAAAAAGTTTGGTGGAGTTGTTCCAAAGGACACTCTTACAGGGCAACAATCGCCAACCGGACATATAGGAAAAGTGGCTGTCCTTATTGTTCTGGAAAAAAAGCGTGTAAGGATAACTGTTTCTCAACTTTGTACCCAGATATAGCAAAAGAATGGGATTTACAAAAAAATGAGAATAATAAACCAGAGCACTATACTCCAAAAAGTGGGAAAAAATTTTGGTGGAAATGTGATTTAGGTCATAGTTATTTATCTGCAATTAGAAGCAGAACTGCTGGTAGAGGGTGTCCTTTCTGTGCAGGAAAAATGGTATGTGCTGAGAATAGCTTAGAGAATTTATTTCCTGAAGTTTCTAAAGAATGGCATCCAAAGTTAAATGGCAAAAAGCGTCCTAGCAATTTTACCTATGGTTGTAAAGAAAAGGTATGGTGGTTTTGTGAAAAGGGGCATGTATATCAAACTGCAATATGTGAAAGAACAAGAAAGTCAGGTCCCACCTCATGTCCTTATTGTGCAGGAAAGAAAGTGTCTAAGGAAAATAGTTTATTAGCATTGTTTCCCGAAATAGCTAAGGAATGGCACCCTGACAAAAACCAGGGAAAGATACCTAACGAATATACAAAAGGGAGCGGACTCAAGGCTTGGTGGAAATGTCCCAAAGGTCATGAATATAAGGCCAGTATAGGGGCTAGAACAAGGGGGTCAGGTTGCCCAAATTGTAGTGGAGCCAAAGTATGTAAAGATAATAATATACAAGAACTATTTCCTGAATTAGCAAGCGAATGGCACCCTATAAAAAATGGAGAAGTTAAGCCTGAATTTTTTACAAGAGGTAGTAATTTTAAGGCTTGGTGGATATGTCCAAGAGGGCATGAGTATCAGTCTATTATTGGAGATAGAACTCGTGGTATTGGGTGTAAGTATTGTACTAACCAAACGTCAAAACCAGAGCTTAGAATTTTAACTGAATTGATGGTTGTTTTTGATGAAGTGATTAACCGAGAATCTATTGATGGGAGTGAAATTGATATATATATACCTGAATTAAAAATTGGAATTGAGTATGATGGGTATTACTTTCATAAAGGACAGAAAAAGACAAATAGAGACAATGAAAAAAACAAGGCTGTTGGCGACAGAGGCATTAAATTAATACGAGTTAGAGAGAAGCCGTTAAATAAAATAGACAGTTCAGATATTTGCGTAGGTAAAAATGAAATAACAAAAAAAGTTATAAATGAACTTTTGATAATCATAAAAAAATTAATACCCAATAAATTTCATCATAAGATTGATTCATACATAGGGAAAAACAAATTTCAAAATAGTATGACATTTAATCAATACCTATCTTATTATCCTGCCCCACTTCCTCAACACTCGTTGCCTGTTAATTATCCAGGGATTGCCCAAGAGTGGGATTACGAAAAAAACATGCCCCTAGTACCTGAAAGCTTTTCCTCTGGCAGTGGATTTAAAGTATGGTGGATTTGTCTATCTGGCCACTCATATGAAGCTACTATAGTTAAAAGGACAAATGGCCGAAACTGCCCTTTTTGCTCGGGAAAAAAAGTATCAAAAGAAAACTCATTTGCGTTAAATTATCCTTCTCTTGCAAATGAGTGGGACAATGATAAAAATGAGTTCTCAGTTGCTAAGTATACGAAAGGCAGTGGCTATAATGCCTGGTGGAGTTGCCTTCAAAACCACCACTATCAATCCCCAATAATTAGCAGAGTTCAAGGTAGCGGATGCCCTTATTGCAACAAAAGAGTAGTGACCAAAGATAACAATATTCAAATGATGTATCCAAATATAGCCAAACATTGGCACCCAACTTTAAATAAAGGCAAAAGTCCAGTTAGCTTTACTAAAACTAGTACTTTTAATGCATGGTGGAGATGTCCAAAAGGACATGAGTATTCTCGCTTAATAAGAACACAAATAAAATATAATGACTGCCCAAAGTGTACTAGCTTTGGAGTTTTATGCCCTGATGTAGCAAAAGAATGGCACCCTATAAGAAATGCTGAATTATCTTCTTTTGATTTTCAAAAATATAGTGGTAAAAGCGTTTGGTGGTTATGTCCTAAAGGCCATGAATACAAGACTGTTATTGCCTACAGGGCTGGCGGTAGTGGTTGCCCCTACTGTTCTGGTAATCAAGTGTGTTCAGATAATTGTTTTGCAAATAAGTACCCGAATTTGGCATTAGAATGGTCAGACAGTAAAAATGACTCTAAAACTCCGTTTGATTTTACCGCTGGTAGTAGTTATAAAGCCTGGTGGCAGTGTAAAAACAAACATATTTATCAGGCTGCTATTATTGACAGAGTGCAAGGCAATTCCTGCCCTTATTGTGCTGGTAAAAAAGCAAATGAAGATAATTCCTTAGCAGCAATATATCCAGCAATTGCTATTCAGTGGCACCCTTCTAAAAATGGTTCTTTATTACCTAGTCAGGTTACACCAGGGAGTGGAAAAGTAGCCTGGTGGATTTGTCCTCAAAACCATATTTATCAAAAAGTAATAAGGGATAGATGTCGGATAAAAAATAAAGACTATTGTCCACGGTGTAACAAGACAAGTGCTTTTTAACGGGTTTTAGGCTTTGTGTAGTGCTCACTAATTGAGAGCGCTAGCCTAACATAAATATATGATTATTTTTTATTTTGTGGTGATTAATTGGTGAATTAATGGTGAAATGGAGGCTGATTCCCTAATTAGATAGACGGATTTCTTTCACTAGACAATTCATCACGTATTCACCGGCATTTTTTTGCATTAAACATATAAAAATAGTTAAATATTATTATTAATCATGCAGATATAATGAATAATTTTATCGTGCGAAAGGTGTGTGTACTGTATATATAAGATAGATATTCTCATTGTCGATTACTTTGCAATTTTATCTACATTTGTTAATTATCATGAGCGCAACACAATTGCGTGTATGTGATTGGCTAAGTTTTCAGCTGATCATTCATGATCTTTGGGCATGTTTTTTTATTGCATTGATTACAGTTTCAGCGTGCTTTTCACTTTCATTAAATTCTCTTGGAAGATATTGATATTGTTTTAATGCAGAATTAATTGCATTGAGAATAATGTTTTCATTCTCAAGCTTTAGTTTTGGCCTATTGATTTTTATTAAACCAAACGCAGTGTTTGTTACATTATAATCACGTGCATAATGGAAAGGGATATTAGTGTAAATAATAGCATTGGGGAGGTTAGTGGGGTGTAGTTTTATAAGTTTATTATGTTCTTCTTGTATTTTTTTTATCTTTTCATTTTCAGCATATACATTCAGCTCTGGAAAATTCAGATCAACAAATATTAGGTAAGGTTGGTTTACCTCCTTTTCAATCGCATCTCTGAGTTTGTCGTACAAACGAATATTCTTAGCTTTCCCCTCTGTAGAGCCTAAGACATATTTTACATTACGTGTTTTTGCTTCAACTTGAACAGTAACCCCGGTTTGTATATGTGTCGCTTTACATTCAGTTACTTTCCCTACACCCAGGGTTTCATCAAATGGCTCTATGTTGAAACCAGCCCTTATCATAGTTGCCAGAACAAAGAGTTCGTATCTAGCACCATTAAAACCTTGTTTAGATTTTAATCTTGATATTAGTTTGTCAGTGATGTGGCCTTGATTATGTAAAACAAATAAATCGTACGCCAAATGTAAATAAGCAAGAGCGCTACCATTATGTTTTCTTGACTCAATCGGTTTGTTGGCGTCCATCACCGAACACTCACCATCGACTGCCCATGATAAAATTATGTGCCTTTCATTTTCCTGCTTTTTTAATTCATCATCAAACCATTCGTTACCTAGTGTAGTTTTTAGGTGTGAAGTTAAAAAATCTGCCGGTTCATCCCAATCTCCTTCTGGGGCATCGGATTGAATAAGACTACCTCCGAGAGCAACAAATCTTCTTCCTTGAAAAACTGAACTAACAATTTCAGGCGTGTAACCCATGTGATCATGGTGATATTGAGAACCAATTTTATGTTTTACTTGAAGCTCGTGAAACATTTGTTGTGTTTCTTTAGGTAAGTCATGAAAGTTAACAGTATTTTTTTTACCACAACAGTTTCTATATTTTTTTTTTGCTACCACAAGGGCATTTTCGATGGAGTCGAATAGTTGATTTTTTTTGCATTATGCAAACTCATCTAAAGATATAGGTCCATGATTATAGTGTGATTACTCACGAGAACATTATGGTTTATATTATCAGTATACTAATGATATAAAAGTAATAATTAAACTAGAAGATCTGTATTATACTTCTTCTGTTGTCTTATAAAATGACTTTTGAGCATTATCCATATTTAGAATTTGTTTCAATATATTGTCTATTCTTGTAATTTCAGACTTCCAGTCCCTAGACCAATCTTGTGACCAAATTCTCTCTATTCTCCATCCACGAGACTCCAACAGTTCCTGTCTAGTTTTATCACGATCACGAGCATAGGGCGTAGAATGAAATAATGCTCCATCACACTCTATTCCTAAAATAAAATTAGTTTGAATAACTGGATGATGAACTCCTAAATCGATATAAAAGCCACTTGATCCAATCTCAGCTGATACCTTATAGCCTAACTCTTCTAAACGGCGTTGGACATTTTTGCTGAATGAGCTTGTTTTTCGCGTAGTAATTGCACCGCCAATACCAAAGGAATCTAAGATAGCTTTTGCTTCAGGATAATTTTTATCATTGATTGCCTTTGCATATTTAAGATATCTTCCAAATAAAACCAAATCAGGGTTTTTTGTAAAATCTTTTTCTTCTGCTGGAATTAGATTTGGATCAAATGAGCAGAATACTTCTATGCTTTGTTTTGCACGAGTGATCGCAACATTTAGACGCCGCCCACCACCTTGTTTCGAAAGTGGACCAAAATTCATATACAATTTTCTACCTTGTGCAGAAGGTGCATATCCAACTGAAATGAGCACTAAATCTCTTTCATCTCCTTGAACATTTTCCAAGTTTTTCACGAAAAAAGGTATATCTGATTCGCCATCACTTAGCATTCTTGCTCTTTTTATATTATTTTTAAAACTTACATCAGAAAGTATTCTACGTTCGATAGCATCTTCAATTGCTAGCATTTGCGATTGTCCCATCGCAATCACACCCAAAGATTTTTCAGGATAAATTTGGAATAACAGAGCTAATCTGTCGACTAAGGCATCAGCCTCCACATTATTGCCTTCCTTTTGATTAAAATATGCATTATTTATTTGATGAAACTTAATAACTTCACCTTCAGTTAAATAATATGGGTTAGGGACTGCAATTAATCTGCCTCCATAAAATGCTCTATTTGAAAATGCAATTAGGGATTCAGAGCGGCTTCTATAATGCCATTCTAATATTTCAGAAGGATAAATTTGGGAAGCTAAATCTAATATACTTTGCGATAAATCCGATTCATTTTCATCGTCATCATCGTCAATAAATTCAATTGCTGAAAAGAAGTTTGTAGGGGGCATTTGTTTTGGATCACCTACAACAACCATAGAATTTGCTCTATAAATCGAGGGTATTGCATCTTCAACTCTTACTTGGGATGCCTCGTCGAAAATAATAATATCAAAAAGCCCCATTTCCATAGGTAGTATTTGGCTAATGCTTAAGGGACTCATTAACCAACAAGGCTTAAGTTTTAACATTGTAGAAAGTGCTCCACGCTCCATAATTTCACGTGGCGAAAGAACCTTACGTTGTTT
Organism: Legionella qingyii; assembly: GCF_003990155.1. Lineage (NCBI taxonomy): Bacteria > Pseudomonadati > Pseudomonadota > Gammaproteobacteria > Legionellales > Legionellaceae > Legionella > Legionella qingyii. The sequence continues at coordinate 40,587 of NZ_RZGX01000019.1, read as the reverse complement.
GTTAGCTTCTTTCTTGAGTAAACTTAATCCTTCAAATTCCCCAACACCATTTCCCCATCTTTTGGAAACAGCATTATTTACGAATTCACGTGCAGAAAGTCGGTGTTCTGTTTCAATTTTTTTAAAGGATTCAATTTTTGTATGAAAATTATTTCGATCGAAATTTCTTAACCCAGGATATTGTGTAATGATTTCATCTATCCACCATTTGATCACTAAAGAAATAACGTATTGGTCCCAGGAGTCATCAATAGGAATGAGATTTTTAATTATTAGTTCTTTTGATAAATCACAATTAAAAGATGATCTTATGCTGTTTAAACATAAATCTATCTTATCTAATACTTCTAAATCTATCATCTTTTCAATAAGTAGATCATAATTATAATTTTCATTATCAGTATCTGAGACTAGTGGTTTTTCGAAATACTGATTTAGATTATCTTTTAACTTATCTAGTATCTCAATTTGCTCTTCCAAGTTAATTTTTGTCTGAGATAAGTCAGTAAATATTTTTTTAATTTTTATAGCAGATTGGCTGTTATAACTAGAGAGTTCAGGATTCGAGACTAAGCCTAATGTCCTCATGGCATCCCCGATACTAGTTATGGTTTTAAGTATTGGATTAATTGCATTGAAGGCTAGAATTATTTTTTCTGGATCTGACTCATTACTCTCTAATGGGAGTAACTTATTTTGAGTGATGGATTTGAATGATTTTATTGCTTCTTTTACTAATCGATATGATTTAAATGACTTATTTGTTCTATCCCAATTCGTTAGGAATTGACGTCTAAAACTCCTCATTCTCCAAAAATTTGGGGTGAACCAATCAAATACACTACGAGAAATAGAATAGTACATTTCAAGTTGTCGAATTATTTCGTCATCAGCGTTTTTATTTATCAAATCAAAATGAGACTTCTCGCTGTTAATTGTTTGTATTATTTCCTGGATTTCTTTTTGATATATCATTAAGCCAGATAAATCAGAATAAAACATGTCTGCAAATTCAAACCATTCAGAAGGTAGAGATAATTGACTTAACTCCATTAACTCATTAGATGAGGGGAGCGCTTCGATATTATTCACTCCAAGATCTTCAATCTGTATTTTAATTGCGGATATTGATTGTTCAGTGAGTTTAATTTTTTCGACCAAATCTGACATTACTTGTATAAAGCTATTGGTCAAAATAGTGTCATTTTTCCTATGAAGCCATGGATGATTAGGAATATCTTTCACTCTTGCGGCATACGCTTGCAGTTCGCTTAATTTTCCGCAAATGCTATTTAAGTCATCAAATGAATATCTTGCAAATAAATTGGCAAATTGAATATTCATTTTAACGTTTATTTGCTCAGAATGTAGTGTAAGTAACTCAGAAATATTCAATCCACTTGGATTGTGAACTGTTTCTAGTATTCGGTAATAATTATTGATTTCTGATTTAAGATTATCGAGTTCATTTGTAAGCAAATCCCATTGCTTTTCAGCTTGAGGATCATGATTTGCTTCAGCTAGTTCTAGAAATGAGCTATATAAGCTTTGTTTATTTAAATCGCTACTATGAATAAGTACTGATTGAGATACTAGGTTAGCTTTTTTTAATCGAGCATATACAACATCCAACGCGGCTCTTTTTTCTGAAACAAATAGTACTTTTTTACCTTTTGATATACCTTCTGCAATAAGATTTGTAATTGTTTGACTTTTTCCAGTTCCAGGTGGTCCTTGTATTACTGTTACTTTGCCTTTTGTTGTTTGATCTATAGCTCTATGTTGAGATGAATCAATATTTACAACAAAAAAATTATCTCGCTCTTTATAATCATCGAGAGCTTTTGTTCTTTCGTATATTTCACCTTTATCAGTAGGGATAGGTTTTCCGAGAAATAACTCTGATAAAATGGGATGCATTTCTGAATATTCAAAAATAGAGTCATAATCTCTAAGAAGTACAGTGCGGCTTGCATTAAGATGGTCTATTAAGACAATATCAATTAAATAAAACTGGTTTGCATTGACTTTGCTATATAGCTCATACTCTTTTTTCGAGAGAGCTTCTTCCAGGTTAACTGGAATCCTATCAACAAGTTCTCCTTCTTCATTTTTTACTATTTTAAAACGGGGAGGAATTTTGGGAAGAGCATCAGTAAATGATTCATCATGAATTACTGATTTACCATATTTATCTAGATAATTCTTAAACTCTTGTAAAGCATCGGATACCTGGTCAGATTCGAAGTGCTCTGGAAGCTTTATACCTAATTTTTGCCGAAGTGCAAGGCGTAATGATGGATTCAATTGTACAATATTATCTTCTAGCTTTAGACTCCATTTTTTTCTTTTATCCTTAATAACATCTACTGCAATTTTAAAAATTGGTGAGATTAATAACTCATCTTGCCTATAATTTGCGCTATCCCTCCAACAAAGAAATGGACCTAAAAGCCAAGCTCCAGGCATACCATATTCACGTCTAAACTTATCATCAGCAAGTCTTATTTTATCAAGTCTCTTAATTAAATCTGTGTTTTTAGTTTCTTCTAATAGAAGATGTTTAGTTAGATCAAAATCTGAGTTATTCATCAAGTCTTGGAATCTTGATGACATTGAGCGCATGGGTACAAATTTTTCTGAAATAATATCGTTATAAATATCTTCTGCTTTTGGAGCTTTTGATAAATTAATGCAATGCCCCCGACTTTCGCGATAATAAATTTCTTTATTTCTACGTGATAAGTTAGCTAAAAGGTCTCTATAACGTAAAATTTGTTTTTTAATAAAATCTAAAATTGACACAGCTTAATTTCCAATATTAATAGAAAATCCATTTCTACGCGATCAATCCCTTTATTAAGATTAAGGAGCTAGTAACGTTCAAGCAATGATGGTAAGGTACCGTCCTAAGATTATTTCTTAAATTAACCTTTTTTATCCAATACGATGTTTTAATTTATTCAGTGTTGATTAAAAATTTTTTGATTGTATATTAATGATCAAAAATCTTCCAATGAAAATCTAAAATTAATGCTGTTAGTAATATATTTAACCGTGATGAAAATGGGATTGCCTATTACGCCTCATTAGGGTAGTACCCTAGAAAATCAAAGGATGTTGAGGTATGAATAACTTTCATAAAAGAAACTTATTTGAGCGAATGAAATTTTAATTATTTTATTATTTGATAAATGCTTTGCGCTTAGCTTGATTGTCTCAATTTATAGTATTCCAAATCCGTTAACTCTTTTTCTAAGGTTTCTATATCCTCAATAAGTGTTATAGCTTGATCGCTTTCGATATTAATACCTTTATTATAAATGCTATCTACATCAAGCCCCATAGAGTTTAATCTTATTGAAAGAGGAGGATGACTATCTGTTGGGTGACTAGTATGTGTATTTCCTATTTCATTTTTCATGAAATCTTGTGGTATTTCTTTACATATTTGTGCAAAAAAAGTTGATATATTTATAATCTGCTTTCCTTCTGATAATACCTTTTCCATTTGTTGCTGAGTATAAAGCCAAACATATTGGTATATATGGGCTTTTAATAAAGCCGAACTCATTTCTTCTTTAGAAGATATTTTTATACCCACTGAGTCTGCATTTAACTCTCTCTTTCTACTAATGGCTTTCTCTGATTTTTCGAACGCTCCAATAAAAATATTCATAAAAATAAATGAAGGAAGCAAAGATAATTGCGCTAATCCTTGCTCATTATTAGAAGTATCTAACGATAAAATTGTATCGTTAGCTCGTCTATATATGGGATAAAATTTCCTACTCCATTTTGTATCTTCCCCTATAAAATGCCCCATTTCATGACCAAGGATAGCTAAAAACTCATTTTTTGAAAGCACTCTACAAAAGGGTAATGATATAAATAAACTCCTCCCCTGAACATTACCATCCAAACATAAAATATTTGCTTCTGTAACAAAAAAGGTCGGATCCATACCTGCAATGATTGTACTAGGTGCGTTAGTCCCCACTTTTTTTGCAACCGATTCGACAGTTTGCCATATAGTTGGATATTTTCTTTTGTCGAGTATCTTGCCAAAAACTTTAGCCTCCACATCTTTTATTGGAATAAATGATTTAATTAATACGTATATTGCAGTAATACCAGCAACTATTCCTAGACTTACAATCAACCCCAAATGGACTTTTTCAAAATAAAATGATTCAGCAAAATAAATACTAAAAATGAGGATACTTGCATTGGCGATTACCAATATTGCAGCTGAAATTTGTGACAACAATAAGCCGGGTTTAAATAAATAAAAAAGAATATTTCTATTATTTCTAGACAAAAAACCTAAAGTAAAAATTACGCAAAAGAGTAATGCAGTAAATGCTAAAGTTATTGATGAATAATATTTTAAGTTGTTTATTTGGTTGAATTCATCGCACACAGAATTTAATGCTGGATCCAGATCCTTTTCATTGCACAAAGTATTAAGTTTTAATTGATTTAAAACTTGCGGATTTTCCCTGATATCTATGCCCTTTTTATCCTTAAAAAGTTGAACAACTGTCTCTTCATATTGATTTTCATAACCATTTGAGACCATCCAACCAACTAAAACGCCTAAAACGGGTATTAAAGTGGTTAAAAATATAATGAAAATCCATTTTCTAAAATTATCCATCTAGCTCTCGCGGGCGGAGTATCTTAATTTAAATTTTAGACCAAATTAAAAACACTTTTCAGAAGTACTATAAAAGAGGGAGCACAAAATTTTTATTTGTCTGACATAGTAAGAAATTATCAATGTTTCCTAAATCTTAGAAAAAAAATAGAATCTTCGCCTACTGAATGTAGGCCCGTGTATTAAATTACACGTTAACCGAACTATTCTGTACTGGAGCGTTAAGCATTATCAATTTATTATTTTGATTCTCGTTTATTTTATAAACGATGTAGCTTATTAAAATGGTGGCGACTAAAAGAAGTAACTCAATTACTATCCACTCAAATAAATACATCTTAATTTCTGATAATGAATGAGGAGGATAGTAAGTATTTATTATGTGGCTTAAAATTCCAGCTCCAATAAATGATATCCACCATATCGGAATAATTAAGGGCGCGGACAAATTTTTCCAACTTTCGCCAGTGTTCGTGGCATCGGGTTGGCTTGCCTTCCATATTTCAGCCACCGCCTTAAATGGCCAATAAAGGCAAAGTAAGGGAATATAAAAACTCCATACGGACAAAGCAGGAGTAAACTCTAGCCCAGTAATACGTAAAGAAGATAAATTCTTGTTTGCCCTATATATCCATAAAGAAAAAGAAACAGCACATAAAATAAATATAATAACATTATACCTTGTCATGCTATCACTGAAATTTAATGAACTGATAAAATCTTGTCGTATAAGCTCTGAAGGACTACTAATGAGATTGTTTAGTAAATAAATTGAATACATATAAGATGATACTAACACAATTTTAAGTAAAAAAAACAAAGAGAAAAAAATTAGAACGGCCGTAGTAAATAGAGCATTAGACTGATAGGTTGTTCCTTCAATTCTCATCTCCAAACTCCATAGTATATTACAGTCAGCAATAAATGGTGTAATAAATATAGTATAGTTAAAAAATAAGACTTTAATTTTAAACAAAGATAAAAGAAAACTTTATGAACATAGGAATTTGCCGACTCTGCAATCAAAAGGGAGAGCTGAGAGAAAGTCATATAGTGCCAAAATTAATTTTTAGATGGCTAATCAGAACTTCAGCAACAAGCTATCTACGATTTGGAACCCAGATAAATAAACGCGTTCAAGATGGTTTGAAACTTTACTGGCTTTGTTCTGATTGTGAATGCAAACTTTGTACATGGGAAACATATTTTTCTAATAAAATTTTTCGTCCTTTACGTCATGTAGATCATGTAAGTTACAATAATAATTTTTTAAAGTTTGCAGTATCGCTTTCTTGGCGAGTATTGAAGTACTTTCAAGAGTTAGGAGGATTAAACGACTTCGATGACAAAATAGTAAAGGCGTCAGATCAGGCTTTGTTAAATTGGAAAGAATTCCTCTTTAATAATAATAAAAATCCTGGAGGGTATGAGCAACATCTTTATAATTTCATAGGGGAAGTAAGTTCCGCACATAGTGAGTTACCTGTAAATATTAATCGTTATCTACAAAGATCTGTTGAAATAGATGTACAAGCAAGTAAAAATATTGCCTTTGTATACACTAAGCTACCCGGGTTATTGTGTATAGGATATATAAAGCTAAATGATTCAAAGCCATGGAGAAAAACAAGAATATGTGTTCACAACGGTAGAATTGAGCCCATGGAATATTCAATTCCATTAGAGCTTTGGGATATTATTAAACAAAAAGCTGAGGAATCGCAGGTTTTACAAAAATCAATTTCAGAAAAACAGCAAGATAAAATTAAACAGGATTATCTGGATAATATTCAGGAAGCTAACAAATCAGGAACTATCGAAGCATTATCTAAAGACATTAATCTATTTGGAATAGACTTAGTATTTGGTAAAAAATAAACTAATATAATTTTAAATCATCAGGTAATGCTTCTTGAGCAAGACCTTTAATTAATTGATATGGTTCATCATAAGCACATTTTTCATTAACTACTATAGAAAATTGTGAAAGTAGTAATTCAAATGGTTCTGGATGAAGTCTTTTACCCATAGGCTTGCAGCCTACTCCTAGATATGTAGGAAAAACTCTATCTAATCGAATAATTGAGTTTGGTTTCTCAGGATTATTGGATTCAGGTAAGCAAAAAAATTGAGGATAGTGTAACGCTCGAATACGAGCGACTAAAATAGGTCCAAAGGTTCCGGGTTGCAACATCGTAGAAATGCTGAAAAAAGGCGCGACCAAATAACTTGTTTTTTCTAATTGTGACGCAAGTCTTCTCTGTTCAGATGAGCTTATAGAATCCATATTACTAGCTTGTATAGCAGATAAAATTATAACGGGTCTTTTTTTTCCTTTCGAAATTATTAATTCCTCAGTATCACCTAAATTCAACTTTTTTATTGGCAACCGTTCACGACTTGTAAAATGTACACTACTCATTTGTTTTATTTCAAAATTTGTAACACAATGTTCATCGGGGGTAGCTCTTTCAATATCCAGTATTCTTGTTACTTCTTCTACATTTGGAGTTGGCACCCAATAAATACTTCCAGGTTCTGGTTTTGTGCTTGGTGTATCTTCAAGGAATGTACTAAATACTTGCAGTATACCCATAATTATTCCATGTTAAGTTAATCACTTAAAGTTGCTTGGCCTTCTAGCCCTGTATCAAGAGGTTCTTCATCTAACATGTTTAATCCCTCGTAATAAACTTGATCGTAGGAGCCATGAGCTATAATACTTTTCTGTGTCCTAATATCAATAAGTATCCGAAGTTTATTACGAGCCTCTTTTATTGCTTTAGAAGAAATTTTTTTCATTTGTATAACACGATAATCATTTGGATTTTTCTTAATACAATTGGTGAAGTTTAAAATATCTCCTGGACGAGCATTTCTCATTGGATTTGTTTTAAAATAGACATAATCAAGTAATTTAGTTAAATTTTGCTGATATCTTTTCATGTCTGCTTGAATTCTTGACTGTACAGAGACAGATACTTTCAAATCAGCCAAATTTTCTGTTCTTTGATAATCAGTAATTTTATAAAGCACGCAATCTTTACCGTTTTCTTGAGATGTTGAAGGGATCGTAATAATTTTTTTCTTTGTTTCTAATGTATCTATATCCTTCATAACATTTGTTGAGAAAGGGCCATAATGCAAAAATTTCCATTCCCAATTTGGGGTAGTCTTTCCCTGACATTCTTCTGCCAAATATACTTCTAATAAATATAAATATTTAATTAAAGAAGTTTTCAGTAATGGTGAGATACCACAATTATGCGCCTCTTCTAGAATACCTAGGATTAACTGTTCATTATTCATCTAAATTAAACTTTATCTGCATTTATTAATTATTATACATTACTTGTAATAAGTAATTCCAAAAAATAGCATAAGAAGGACATTTTGAATCATATCACCATGTTCTATAACAACCACAGGGGTATATTCTTAATGGGGCTATTTAAGTCCAAATCAATTTGAAGAGTATCTTTTTAATGAAAGTTGCTTAACTGGGGTGTCACATTTTGGGTTGACTACGTCAGTTTTTATTATGAATCCTTAGACATGTCAATCTGGTTACATCATTACATGAGCAGTGGGTTTAAATATCAATGCTAAATATTGATCAAATAACTTGATGCAATCACAGATGAGTTCTTCTAGTGTATTTATCTTTTCCAATATAAGGTATCTTGCCAGGTCATGCTCCTTACATTCTGTTGCTAATGCAAAAGTATATTTCCTACTATTAAATTCTCTGGTTATTGTTAATCCATTAAATAATCCGAAAGAAACTCTTCCATACATGGTCCTCTTTTCATCGCTATGTAAATAAGTTAATTGAGACCAAGGTAATAATAGAAATTTAGCATCTTCTATTATGCGCTTAAGAGGATCATTCAAAATGAATTGTTCATCGCGATAAAAATCTATCCATTCGTCATGGGTGCAGAACCTATAGGTGGCTACATCATCTGATCCTAGAAAATAGAAATAATCACATCCTAAAGCTTTGAGTTTGCGAAAAGCTTGATAAAGCTGTAATTCGAACTTCTCAGGAAAAAAATTATGTAAACTTCCAACTTTTTGAATTGTACAGAGATCCATACTGCTACTTTTTTACATCCAGTGTTATAATAATTTACTCAAACTTTACTTGGATGTAAATGAAAAAAGTTACAATGCTCTCTGCATTTTTAGGGACATTAATTGAGGTTTACGATTTCACTATATTTCCTTTTTTGCTCCCCATATTGTCCGAAGTATTTTTTCCTTCCCATGCAAAAAATAGTGCTATTAATTTTACCATCTTAGCTTATGTCATTAGCTATATTATTAAGCCATTTGGATCTATCGGGTTTGGCTATTTAATCGATTATTTTGGTCGAAAAAAAATATTGCTGTTTACAACAGTGTTAATGACTGTAGCAACTTCGGCAATAGCTTTACTACCTCCAAATTTAATGGGTATGTATTATGGTGCTGGTTTAATTATATGTAGAATTATTCAGGGACTTTCAATTTCAGGGGAGTTTTCTTCTGCTATTATCATGGCTGTCGAGCAAGGGAGAAAATATCCGGCATTTTTTGGCTGTTTCGCTTTTGTGGGCGGCAGTACGGGATTGTTACTGGCGAACCTTAGCATCTTGATTCTTCTTTCTTTAATTCCACATGAACAAATTATTCAATTTGCTTGGCGTATTCCATTTCTAATAGGTTCATTAGGATGTCTTGTTCTGCTCTGTATTCGGAAGAGGATTGATAATCATTTTCTTGATGAACAGATGCAATTATCGGGTTTTAAAAAACTTATCAAAAATTATAAAAAAGAATTGGGGCTTACATTTATAGTATCAAATCTTTCCGCGTCCGCTTTTTATATTACATTTATTTTTATGCCTACATTCTTATCAACTTTATTAAATCTTCATTCACACCAACAATCAATTCTAATAACATTAATTGCTCTTTTTACTTATTTATCAGCTTTACCTTTTGGAGGAATATTGGCTGATAAAATAGGGGTTCTTAGACAAATAAAAATTGCATCAGTACTTTATTTGCTATTCTCATATGGGATTTTTGCTGTAATACCTCAGTTGGAAGGATTTCATTGCATGATAGTATTAGTCCTCTTTGCAATGATTCAAGCTTTTCTAAATTCAGCATTACCTGCATTTATAGTAACCCAATTCAAATTAAATCAGAGGGGAAGGGCGCTTGCCATTTCATATAACATCAGTTTGACATTATTCGGTGGATTAATGCCTTATTTAATTGTAACCTCCGAAAATCATCTGAATCCTGGCATTCCTATAAGTATTTGTGCCGCTCTATGTTTGATATTTATTCATTTTACAGGAAGAAAATATGGTTATTTACGAAGTGAACTTAACTATTCATGAAGACGTTTATACACAATTCCAATTATGGTTAAAAGAGCATGTAAAAGAAATGCTTCAATTTCCTGGATTTATAAAAGCTCGTATTTTAAGGCCGGAAGCTGAGAGTTCCTTGAGCCAAGAAAAGCTAACAGTACAATATCAATTAGAAGATAGAGAATCACTCGCTGTTTATTTTAATCAATCTGCAGCAAAAATGCGTGAAGATGGTATTAATCGATTCAAAGACAAATTCTCAGCCGAAAGAAGGATTTTCGAAGTGCAGGAAAATATTTTGAAATAATTATACGTTTAACACGTATAGTATATTGTATAAATACATTTTATAGGTATATAATGCATTTGCTTACATACACGTCAATGTATATCTATAAGGATGCAATTATGGAAAAAAAGGTTTTTAAAGAAGCAGAGGCAGCAAACTATATTTGTATGAGTCGTTCTTTTCTCTCTCAAGATAGGGCTTATGGAACTTTAGCAAATAGGACGCCTGGACCAAAATATATAAAGATAGGCCGATCTGTTAGATATTTAAAAGATGATCTTGACTCTTGGTTAGAACTGCACAGAAAATAATAAAGCTGTGATTAGATCACGGCTTTTCAAAACTAATATGTCTGAATTGCTCCGATACAGTATCTTTTAGTAAAGCATCTATCTGCGCAGCAAAAGGTTCATGGAAGGATGGGCGGCGAGGAAAAATTCTATCGTTTATCCAATAAACCGGCCATCCATCAGTAGTTTCAATACAATCTTTAGCAAAATTTGTAATTTTAAATTTTTCTTCAATTTGAATACAGCCACGTAAAAAGCTATCAACATAGGATTGGACAATTGGGAAGTCTTTAGTAGGAAGTTGATTTTCCGTTGAGGCTATAGTGTATATCCAAACTTGTTTTTGAGTTGAAAAGTTGGAAGATTGAGAGAGGAATACGAAATTCTCTGGATTAATTTGTTCTCTGCAATAAAAGCTTTCTCTTTTATCATAACTTTTAATGTTTGCCGGTTCGCTCAATTTGTAACTTACACCAATAAAAGATGAGCTTTTATTTTCAATGGCAGATAAAAATGTGGCATTAACTCCAGGTAAATTACCGTGTCCTGCCCAAATTCTTTTATATCCTTTTACCAAAATGGGAACACTCTCTTCAGCAGATGGATCTGTTCTTTTTTTGGATGCCTCATCAATTAAACTTCCATAGCCGACAATATATTGTGAAAGATTAGGATTAATGTCTGGGTGACAGTCAAAAGCAAAAGAATGGAGTGAGAACAACATTAAAAAAAATAACTCAAATTTCTTCATACAACTTTACTGTGTGTTTTTCCGTTTAATTAGTACCATGATACAATAAATTTGCACTTTATATGCACTTTATAAATTAAAACTTTGTTGGGGGGAATCCTTAACTCCTTGATTTATATGGTCGGAGTGACAAGAATCGAACTTGCGACCCCTGCCTCCCGAAGGCAGTGCTCTACCAGGCTGAGCTACACTCCGCGCTGAGCAATAAGTAGTCTGGTACTGATAAATCTTGTGTTGACATCCCTGGTTTGCACGATACTCAGACTACTTAATACTAAAAAAATTAATAGCTTCTTTGCAAAGCAAATTGTGCCAAATTGATAAGCGCTTCTTTATATTTTGAATCGGGCAATATCATCAACGAGGATAATGCTTTGTCGATTTCTTGTGCTGCTATTTTTTTTGTATATTCTATTGCTTTTGTTTCTTCCAATGCGATAAGAATTTCAGGTAAGAAATCCAGGCTGCCTTGTTTCAGGCTGCTCATGATTTGCTGTTTCTGCAGTTCAGTTCCATGTTGTAATGCATGAATTAAAGGTAACGTAGCTTTCCCATCAGCTAAGTCGTCTCCTATGTTTTTGCCTATAGTTTTGGCATCAGAACAATAATCTAGAGCATCATCTATAAGCTGGAAGGCATTACCTAAATGGAGGCCATAGGAATAGAGACTGTCTTGCAGTTCTTTAGACGCGTTGCTGATCATGGGACCTATACAGGCAGCAGCTGCAAATAAAAGAGCCGTCTTCGCACGAATTACATCAAAATATTCATCAAAAGTTAATGCAGGGTTATGGCGGTTGGATAGTTGTTTTACTTCCCCACAGCTGATCTCGAGTGCGGTTTTGGCAAAGAGCTTAAGTACGGCTGTATTGCCGGAATCAACAATAAGCTCTATTGATTGGGTAAAGAGATAATCCCCAACCAGAATACTTGCTTTGCTGCCCCAGATGTCGTTTGCTGTCTGACGTCCTCTTCTTAGTGTAGATTCGTCAATAACATCATCGTGAAGTAAAGTGGCTGTGTGAAAAAACTCAACCATCGCAGCCAGAGTAATATGCTCTTTACCTTGGTAACCACATGCATTACTTGCTAAAAGAACCAACAATGGTCGTAGTCTTTTGCCGCCACTTTGTATTATATGGTGGGACATATCATCAATTAAGCCAATTTGCGATTCAATTTTATTTACAATTAAAGTATTAACTGCATCAAAATCGTCACTAACTAGTGCGCGTATACTGTCAATCGCCATTGTTTGTCCTCTACGATTCAATCAACAAATGCTAAGGTTTGAGCATACGAATTGTCAAGTAAAACTGGGGTTTACTTGAACTCATACATTAAATCGGAAATGCATTACATCTCCATCACAAACGATATAATCCTTGCCTTCCAGGCGTAACTTTCCGGCTTCCTTAGCACCTTGTTCACCTTTACACGCGATAAATGCATCGTATGCTATGACTTCTGCACGGATGAAACCTTTTTCAAAATCAGAGTGGATAACACCTGCTGCTTGCGGTGCTGTAGCTCCTTTAGGAATGGTCCAGGCTCTCACTTCTTTTACTCCAGCGGTGAAATAAGTTTGTAATCCTAACAACTCATAACCTGCACGAATCACTCGATGCAACCCTGGCTCGCTTAACCCTAAATCTTCCATGAACTCTTGGCGATCTGCTTCATCCAATTCGACCAATTCTGCCTCAGTTGCTGCACAGAGAGCGACAATACTGGCTTTTTCTTGCAAGGCTAAGTTACGCACTTTATCCAGTAATGGATTGTTTTCATAACCATTGTCATCGACATTTGCAATATAGAGTACTGGTTTTGCGGTGAGTAGAAATAGACGGCGTGCAATAGGTTCTTCCTCGGCACTTAATTCAAGAGTACGGACAGGGAAACCTTCATCAAGATGTGTCTTGATTTTTTCCAAGGTTTTCATTTCAAAAATTGCCTCTTTATTACCGCTACGGCTATTTTTTCCTGCTTTTAAGATGGCCTTTTCAACAGTTTCCATATCTGCTAAAGCCAATTCTGTATTAATTACTTCGATATCACTGAGTGGGTTCACACGACCTTCAACGTGCACTACATCAGTATTTTCAAAACAACGGACTACATGTGCAATTGCATCAGTTTCGCGAATATTGGCTAAAAACTGATTCCCTAAGCCTTCGCCTTTGGATGCTCCTTTCACAATGCCAGCAATATCAACAAATTGCATGGTGGCTGGGAGCGCTTGTTGTGGTTTTACTATCTCACTCAAAGCATCAAGACGGGGATCGGGAACAGTAACTATCCCGACATTGGGTTCAATAGTGCAGAAAGGATAGTTTGCTGCTTCAATACCTGCTTTGGTGAGTGCATTGAACAGAGTTGATTTACCAACATTGGGCAAGCCCACTATGCCGCATTTAAATCCCATGAGTAATACCTCTAATTGTTAAAACTATCGTGAGTCCGACATAAAAAGCAGAAAGTAACGTTCTACTTTTATGTCGTTAAACGGACGTTATCCCATAAAAATGTGAAACATTTTGTATGGGATTCATTCTAAATTATTAAGTTCGATATAAAAGGATAACTTATCTGTTTATATCGAACACACCTTAAAACCAAACTAACTGTTACTCCGTAATCTTATTCAGATCGAATAGGATTTTTTACCTTGCGAAGATGCAGTACCTAAACGTTCAATTGATTCATTGCTCTGGCCAAATCACCAGATAAGGCTAAGGGCATTGCCGCGATGCCTCTATCAATTGCATCATAAATTAATTGTCTGTCTTGTGCTGAGGGTTTACCGAGCACAAATTGATGAACTAAATCTCTATGGCCTGGATGGCCAATTCCAATTCGTAAGCGGTGAAACTCCGGGCTACCTAATTGGGCTATTATATCTCTTAAGCCATTATGACCGCCATGGCCTCCACCTGTTTTAAGTTTAATGCGTCCTGGAGGTAAATCCAGTTCATCATGTACAACCAGTATTTCTTCGGGTTGAATTCGGTAAAATTGACTAATAAGCCGAGTAGGCTGACCGCTGTGGTTCATAAAAGATATCGGCAAAACCAATTTACCTGAATGCTGATTTAATTCTAAATCAGCCAGTTCGGCTTGCATTTTCTTTTCCAATTTGAAAAAGACACTATGTCGCTGAGCTAAGGCGGAGACTAACCATGCACCGGCATTATGACGCGTATGTTCATAGACTGATCCGGGGTTACGCAAACCAATGATAAGTTTTATAGCCATGATATAGCTCTTTGATAGGGGTCGTAATTCTTGAGCTTATATAGCCAGGGCAAAGCGCTTAGGTAAACCCGGGTAAGTTTACACAAAATTTCCCGGGTTTTACTGTCGCATCACCGCGACTACGGTTTACATTTTTTCAATCAAACTTGAATATTACTCTTCATTTTTCTCAGCGCTAACAGTTGGCACAGCAGATGCTGGAACTTCTGTCGCTTCAGCTGCTTCTTCTGTTACATTTGCTCTGGGCATGTGAATGCTTACAACAGGCGCGTCATGACTTCCATCTGTAACATCAACAGTCAGTTGTACCCCTTTAGGCAATTTTAAATGAGATAAATGAACAACATCATCCATTTTAACGCCCGACATGTCTACTGTGATAAATTCAGGTAGATCTTTTGCTTGGCAACGGATTTCTACTTGAGTCATAGTATGGTTAATGATACCACCAGCTTTAATCCCTGGAGCTTTATCTTCGTTGACAAAGTGAACAGGTACTAATTTAATCAAAATGTCGGTTTTAGAAACGCGTTGTAAATCCATATGCATTACAACAGGCTTGTAGGGATGACGTTGCAATGCTTTTAAAATAACATGTTCAACTTTGCCATCGATTGTAATATCAAAAACACTGGAATAGATACTTTCAGTTTCCAAAGCTTTAACTACTTTGTTATGTTGAAAATGAATTGACATTGGCTTTTTATCACCACCGTAAATTACAGCAGGTACTTTATTTTCAAGACGACGTAGGCGGCGGCTCGCACCTTTCCCCATATCCGTTCTTGTTTGTGCTTCTAAAAGGATGTTTGACATTATATACTCCAAAAATTGATATAAGTTCTTTGTAACTATTCCGCACAGCGACTCAATCTGGCGTATTACCAAGATGTAAATGTGGTGAATTGATACAGTTCCTTTAAAATTTAATCCGCGACCAGATTAAACACCGGATAATGAATTAAAAAATCCGGAAAGGGTGGCGAAGTATACAATATTTTAAAATGAACTTGAAGTCATAGCCATAATTTCATAGAATATGCGACTTTATTGAATTTGTGATAGCCAATCAGGCGAATTGGAGAAATATTATGTATGCGGTAATCAAAACTGGCGGTAAGCAATACACCGTGAAGGAAGGTGATGTGTTAAAAATTGAATTACTGCCTGAAGATGTTGGCAATGAAATACAATTTGAAGAAGTATTAATGTTGGCTGATGGTGATACAATTGTTTGTGGTACACCATTAGTTGCCAAGGCAACAGTGAAAGCCGAAGTGCTTGATCATGGTCGTCACAAAAAAGTTAAAATTATCAAGTTTCGTCGTCGTAAGCACCACAGAAAACAAATGGGGCACAGACAATATTATTCGCAAGTTAAAATTACTGCGATAAGCAAGTAAGAGAGGATAGCAATGGCTCATAAGAAAGCAGGTGGTAGTACTCGTAACGGCCGCGACTCGAATCCCAAGTATCTTGGAGTAAAGCGTTATGGCGGTCAATTCGTTAATGCGGGTGAAATAATTGTAAGACAACGTGGTACACGTTTTCATCCAGGGCCTGGTGTAGGCTGTGGTCGTGATCATACCTTGTATGCCTTGGTTGAAGGTTTAGTACAATTTGTTGTCAAGGGTGACAAAAATCGTAAATACGTAACTATAGTTGCAGAAGCACAAGAAGCTGCTAACTAATTCCTACGGGAAACCAATATGCCGCGTACAGCGGCCTTGGTGTTATGATGTATTCTGGATTATGGTTTTACTTAATCCAGAATACATGTTATACCCAAATGCAATGTTGTTATTGACCCCGGCAACGGGGTTTTTTTTTATTTTGAGGTTGGTCATGAAATTCGTTGATGAGGCAGTGATAAAAGTAGAAGCAGGCCATGGCGGAAATGGTTGTCTAAGCTTCAGACGCGAAAAATTCATACCACGTGGTGGTCCTGATGGTGGTGATGGTGGTGATGGTGGAAGTGTATACTTTGAAGCCAGTACGGATTTAAATACCCTTGTTGATTTCCGTTATATGCGTCATTTTAAAGCGCGCAATGGTCAGCACGGTATGGGAGGAAATTGTACTGGGAAAAAAGGTGATGATTTAACGATAAAAGTACCCGTTGGTACTATGGTATATGATGTTGATACAGGAGAATTACTTGGTGACATTAAAGAACCAGACGTACCTGTATTAATTGCTCAAGGCGGATTTCATGGTTTAGGTAATACACGCTATAAAAGTAGTGTGAATCGCTCTCCAAGACAAACTACTCCAGGAAGCCCCGGGGAATCACGACATTTGCGTTTAGAATTGCGTGTTTTGGCTGATGTAGGCCTATTAGGATTGCCTAACGCCGGCAAATCTACTTTAATTCGCGCAGTTTCCAGTTCAAAAGCAAAAGTGGCCGATTATCCTTTTACAACGTTGCATCCAAGCCTAGGTGTTGTTAGCGTTTCTTCACATAAGAGCTTTGTGATGGCTGATATTCCTGGCCTCATTGAAGGAGCTTCTACCGGAGCTGGACTTGGGCATCGATTTTTAAAACATCTTTCACGTACCTGTGTGTTACTCCATGTAATTGATGTCGCTCCAATAGATGATAGTGATCCAGTTGCATCAGCTAAAGCAATTATTCATGAGTTGGCAGAATATAATCCCGAGCTTTTACATAAACCCAGATGGCTGGTATTGAACAAAATAGATATGCTTCCCGATGCAGCGAGTCGAGAGGAACGAATCCAGGACATAATAAATGGTTTGGGTTGGAAGGATAAGGTATTTGCTATCTCCGCGATCAATGGCGAAGGAACACAACAATTGTGCTATTCATTGATGCAGCTCATTGATGAGATGAAAGAGTCTGAAGCATAGCCATTCTGCAGCATGTTCAACTACTGAAGTCTTACGGTAGGGTATGTTATGGGTTTCACGACCTTTCTGAGAGTGATTACTGTAGTCAATAATTAATTGTGTTGTCCCATTTGTTGGTTGTTGCTGCCAATATTCTGCTAAACCACTTATATGAAAATACAGCTTATTTTTATGTACACTACTAAAATGGAGTAAATGATATATATGGGGTTTGGTCAGCAGTAATTGCAGTAATCCTCCAGTTGCTTCATCGATAATCGTTATTGGCTCATTGATACTTGCAATTAATTCGCGTAGGGTTTCAGAAGCTTTTTTCTCTACAGAACTAATAATGTGAGGCTCTAGAATCGGATCAACAATGGCTTTTATTTTATGCACCAAATTGGAAGTACAACGAACTTTAAATTCAATGTAAGGTGATTCCCAGCGATAGCCGGTTTGACAATCAATATTTTGAAGTGCATCCTCCAATTTTTGGGCTATTTCACTTTCAGCCAAACCAAATATTCGCCACTTAAGTATCTGTTTTTGGCTATGGGTGGTTTGCTGCAAAATAGGCATTATATAATTATTAAACATTGGCAAACATTCACGGGGTGGGCCAGGTAATAAAAAAAAGTTTTTATTATTCCACTGATAATGGCATCCTAAAGCGCTACCCACAGGGTTGGGTAAAAGTAGTGCTTGTTCAGGAAAAAGGCATTGTTGTAAATTTCCCGCATTTAGGGTTAGCTTGGCATCTCGTAAACGGTTTATTACGTGCTCAAGAGCTTCAGAATGTTGTACCAATGCCTCACCTGTAAATTGAGATAGGGCAAAGCGAGTAAGGTCATCGGTAGTTGGTCCAAGTCCGCCAATGATAATAATAATGTCATGCTTTTTTGTTAAGAACTGCAGGCAATTGACAATATCAACTTTTTTGTCGCTGCATGAAAGGTGAAGACCTAAAGATAAGCCTTCTGAACTTAAGGCATGGGCGATGTCGCGACCATTAGTATTTAGGGTATCGCCATGAATAATTTCATCACCAGTTGCTAAAATGGCTACGGTCATTGCCTATTTCCGAAGATCATATTGGCCTGATTTTATAGCATAATTTGAAAAATCTGTAATAGTTATTGACATTTATTCTGAAATTGCCTAATAACTAGAAAAGGTGGTTTTTTTTAAGATAAATACTGCTCTTTCGATTAATTTTAACAATCATTTGTGTGTAAAGGAGAAATTATGGAATTTTCAAGCCGTTATGTAGCGCATGTTCCTGACGCTCAAGGGTTTGTTAAATATTCTGCAGAAGAAAATAAGATCTGGAGTATTTTATTTGAAAGACAAATCAAATTAATAACAGGAAGAGCTTGTGATGAATTCATAACGGGATTAAAAACTTTAGCTATAAAGTCTGAAGTAATTCCTCAGATTCCCGATCTAAATGAAAGGCTTAAAGCAGTAACGGGCTGGCAAGTGTCTGCAGTTGAGGCATTAATTTCTGCTCGAGAATTTTTTGAGTTGTTGGCAACTAAACATTTTCCTATAGCTACATTTATTCGTAGTGAAGAAGAGTTGGATTATGTTAAAGAGCCTGATATCTTTCATGAAGTTTTTGGTCATTGTCCGATGTTGACGGATAAGGTATATGCTGAGTTTGTTTATGATTATGCTCAAAAAGTGTTAACCTTCCCTGAATCAGATTGGCCATTACTCCAACGTTTGTTTTGGTTTACAGTTGAGTTTGGTTTAATTAAGACCGCAAAGGGGCTGCGAGCTTATGGTGGTGGAATACTGTCTTCCATTAGTGAAACGGTATATAGTGTAGAAAGCGATATTCCGCTGAGAGTGATTTTTGAACCAATAGCCGCATTTCGCATGCCGTATCGTATCGACATGTTGCAACCAGTTTATTTTGTGATCAATAATTATCAGACTTTGTACGACTTTGTTTTATCTGACATAGGTAAACTTTTAGCTCGAACTCGAGAACTAGGGGAGTTTCCACCTTTTTTTAAGGTGGATCCAGATAACCCTAATATCCATATTAGAGCATGTTAATCTACGTATTGTAATGAACAGCTAGTCTTGTTAACATCGAGCAACCTAGTTTGTTCATTGGCTTTTAAGTCAAGGAGCATTATTTGATTAAAGTACTAATTGTTGATGACCATGCATTGGTTCGAATGGGTATTCGACGATTACTCGAAGATATGTCGGATGTAGAGGTAGTCGCTGATGCAGAAAGCGGTGAAGAAGCTTTGGCATTAGTAAAAAAACATTCTCCTGACGTGGTCCTTTTAGATATGAAAATGCCTGGGATTGATGGCTGGGAAGTAACACGTCGTCTAAAAAAATCAAATCCCCATGTTAAGGTTATTGCTGTAACCGCGATGTGTTCTGATCTGTTACCTACCCGTGTTTTGCAATTAGGCGCTATGGGGTATCTGACGAAAGAGTCAGGTGCAGAAGAAATGGCTGCTGCGATACGTAAAGTTGCCAAAGGAGAAAAATACCTTAGTGCTGAAATTGCTCAAAAAGTTGCGATTAATAGCTTGGAAGAAGTACAAGGTTCTCCCTTTGATGTATTATCTGAACGTGAAATGCAAGTGATGTTGATGATTACTAGTGGCATGAATGTGCAAGAAATTAGTGATAGGCTTTTCCTTAGCACCAAGACAATTAATGGCTATCGTTATCGCACATTTGAAAAATTAGGTATTAAAAATGATGTGGAGCTTACTTATTTAGCTCTGAAACATGGAATTATAGAAAATCCCATCGATTTAACGTCAGAAGATTAAAGGTCCTTGTGTGTGGTCTGGGTATTGCGTCTGACTTTTCCCAAAAGTATAGCACTGCCGCCTAGGCTACATTTTAAACCAAGAGTTACTGCTATTATTACATGAATATTTCTACTGAATTAGCGTTGTTTCTCACTAAGTTACCTAATGAGCCCGGTGTTTATCGTATGCTGGATGAAGTAGGCAATATTCTTTACGTAGGTAAAGCTTCCAATCTGAAAAAGCGGGTAACCAGCTATTTCAACAAACAAAATACAGGCATTAAAACACGATCTTTGGTGAGTCAAATCGCCTCTATAGAAATTTCTGTTACACGTAGCGAAACCGAAGCTTTATTATTGGAAAGTAATCTGATTAAAACATTAAAACCAAAATACAATGTTTTATTACGAGACGATAAATCTTATCCTTATATTCACCTTTCTAATCATCCTGATTTTCCACGTATAGAAAGCTATCGTTCTAAAAAAAAACCTCTTTCAGGTGATTTTTTTGGCCCTTATCCTAGTAGCGCCGCGGTAAAAGAAACTATAGTAACCATACAAAAAGTCTTTAAAGTTCGAAATTGTCGGGACAGTTATTTTAATGCACGCTCAAGACCTTGCTTGCAGTACCAGATTAAACGATGTACTGCTCCCTGCGTCAATTACATAACTCCCGAGGATTACAAACGTTCTGTACAAGACGCTATGCGATTTTTACAGGGTAAGTCCCAATTAATTCTTGATGAACTTGCCAAACGAATGGATAAAGCTGTAAGCGAATTAAATTTTGAAGAAGCAGCGCTTTTGCGGGATCAAATTAAAAGTTTGCGATTGGTGCAAGAACAACAGGGCGTTTTACAATTACGTGGGGATGCGGATGCTATTGCAATCGAGATTAGCCCTGGTTTTGCATGCGTCCAATGCGTGACTATTCGCGAAGGCCAAGTATTGGCAAGTCGTAGTTATTTTCCATCGGTACCTCAAAAAGGCTTAGAAGATGAACTCAATATCGACGATTTGTGGCAACAAACTTTTGATGCATTTATAGGATTCTATTATTTGGATGTTCCAGAGAAGATTCCTGCATTAATCATTACGAATCATGATTTGGTGGATCACCAGTCCTTAGAAGAGGCATTATCACAACAACGCGGTAAATTGTGTAAAATTCAAGTGAATCCTCGTGGCATTAAGTCCCGATGGATGGATTTTGCACTGAATAATTTACGTGTCTCGGTAGCCGAATATGTTACAAAACATTCTACAATCAGATCTCGTTTCCAAGAGTTAGAGCGGCTTTTGGGCCTTAAAAAGCAAATTGAGCGAATGGAATGCTTTGATATAAGTCACACGCAAGGTGAGGCAACTGTTGCATCGTGTGTTGTGTTTGATCATGAGGGGCCTTGTCCTAATGAGTATCGACGTTTTAATATCGAAGGAATTACTCCTGGAGATGATTATGCGGCAATGGAACAGGCAATTACCCGACGCTTTAAACGTTTGGTGGAAATTCAATCCCTACCTGATGTATTAATTATTGACGGAGGCAAAGGGCAAGTAGCGGTGGCCCAGAAAGTGCTTATGTCTTTAGGTATATCAACGGTGAACTTGCTGGGGGTGGCTAAAGGACCTTCACGCAAAGCCGGGTGGGAAAAATTGATTCTAGTGCATGAAGCACATGAATTGACTTTACCCGATGACTCTAAAGCCTTGCATTTGTTACAACATATTCGAGATGAGGCGCACCGATTTGCCATTACTGCTCATCGTAAAAAAAGACAAAAAAAGAGATTGGAATCAACTCTTGAGGATATAGAAGGAGTCGGAGCAAAACGTAGACAAGCATTACTGCATCGCTTTGGTGGGATACGAGAGCTTGCAAAGGCTCCACTGGAAGAAATTGCCAAAGTATCAGGAATTAGTGAACATTTGGCAAAACGTATTTTTCAATTTTTTCATGGCGAAAAAGTGTAGTCATAAAAAAATTGTAGCGCCGGATTGGCGCAGTGCGTTCCGGCAATCCTGAGTGCAATGAGGGGCTCCTATCAGGACATGGTGCGACAGCATGGAGATCCCTCGTTGCACTCAAGATGACGGGGTTTTGTACCTATGTTATTCATCAATAATTAGAATATTATTCATAACCCTAGCAAAAACTCTAATATTCGTACTAAACTTATTTTAGATATGCTCGAATAATAATTGGAATAAATTGATATTTAAGCACAAATCTTGCATATAAAAATAATAAGTAAAGGTGAGAGGGGGGGCATATGTATAAATTACTTTCAGCTGCATTGATGATGCTCATGGCTGCCATAGCGAATGCGGGTAATTTTTATGGCACAGGACTATGTGGATACCCACAATACGATTGTATTAAAGTAGAGTCAGGACAAAGTTGGGAGACTTTGTTTCCGGATGAAAATCAACGTGACATTGTTCAAAGAGTCAATCGGACCTATAACCCGTTATGGGCTGGCAAGATAATCGCGGTTCCGAAAAATTTAGCTTATCTCACTGTTTTTGACGTTGCACCTTTCCCATTAAAAATTCCAAATGAACATCAAAAACAAATTATTGTTGATCAGGATAAATTGGCCTTTGGGGCTTATGATGCCGAAGGTAATTTGGTGAAATGGGGACCTATTTCATCTGGAAGAGACCGATGCCCTGACGCTAATCGTTCTTGCCGCACTTTAACTGGGATTTATCGGGTGTTCAGTAAAGAAAATGAAAAATGTACATCCGATGTATTCCCCATAGGTAAAGGTGGCGCAAAGATGCCTTTCTGCATGTTTTTCCATAAGGGTTTCGCATTACATGGTTCCGACGATATCCCGGGAGTAAGAGCGAGTCACGGATGTGTGCGTATGTTTACCCAGGATGCTAAATGGTTAAATCTGAACTTTGTTGAATTATCCAGCGAACGAAATAATTTCATGGGTACAACGGTTATTGTACGTCCAATAAATGACAGTGAGTGAGAAATATAATGAATACAATAAATAAAATCACTTCAATTTCATTGATGCTTTTCTTAGGACTAATGTCTTCTGCACAACTTGAAGCAGCCAAAATCAAAAAGAATAACCCCCAAGAGGCACAAGCCAAGGCAGAAAAGGAAGAGGCACGATTTCCTATAGGATGTAGGCCGGTAGGATATAAGGAAAGTTTAAAAGTATTATCTCTTTTTCCTGGGAAAGAGGGGGCTTTGCAGTCTTTGTATTTTTTCTTTAATAAATCACCACAAACGGTCAGCTTGTACCAAATGCGTGATGAAGACAGTCAGTACACAACTCGATATAATCATTCGATAGGTGGTCGTCAATGGGCGGCGTTAGCTACAGGAGAGCCATTAGTTAAATTTATTTGTACTGCGGGTGATGGCAAAACTTCTTATGGAAAAATTATAGATTGTGCAGATACGATTAAAGTATGTGAATACGTTAATGTTAAGTTTGGTTTGAATAATAAAGGTAACTATTGGATAGTCGATGGCACAACGAGAAATGGGGCAGTTAATGAAGTAGTGCATTATGGCATAATACCTGGGGTATAAATCTGAAAATATAATGATAAAAATTCAGGTTACAATTGCCATGCAAAGAGGGAGAATTTTCATGAAATCGCTAGTACCTTGGGTCTGTTTATTCGTTGCATCAGCCGGCCAAAATGCTTTTGCTGATGAGTTTAGTGCTTATCGATTAGGGAATTATAATAAAGCAATAGAGCCTTTGATGAGTCAATCGGGGAAAAATGCAGTCGCCGATTACTACTTAGGACGGATTTATCTTTATGGATATGGTCAATTTAAAAATAACTTGTTGGCAATACGCTATTTTACCCAATCTGCACAAAAAGGATATCTACCTGCAATTCAACTGATGGCAAAATATACTTTATTGCATGAGAAGGATCCGCAACAAGCTTTTATGTGGTTTCAAAAAGCGGCCGATGCAGGAGATGTAGATGCCCAGATGTTTACCGCAGCTGCTTATATGTATGGAGTTGGGGTAAAGAAAAATACAGACGCGGCAACTCGGTATTATATTAATGCGGCAAAAAGTGGTAACTCTCTTGCGCAATTTACTTTAGCCAAGAATTTTATCGATAGCCGTAATTCATCAAATCGTAAATTAGGTCTTATTTGGTTAAATAAAGCAGTTGCCAATGGTAACCTTCAAGCAATAACCAGGCTGGGGGAGCTTTATCTTGCAGGTCAGCTGGTCGATAAAGATGAAAAGAAAGGCGAGGAATTATTAAATCAAGCTGCAGCTCAAGGCTTTGCACCTGCAATGGTGGCATTAGGTGAATTAGCTTTAGAACAAAATCAAAAAGAACAAGCTTTGCAGTGGTTTAATAAAGCAGGTGGTCAATCAAGTGATGAGGCCTATTTGGACTTGGCTCACATTTATTTACAACAAAAAAGTCCAATTTATGATCCTAAAACTGCATTTATGTGGACTTTGAAAGCAGCTCAGAATGGATTGCCGCAAGCGAAACGTGAGTTAGCTGATATGTATCAAAAAGGAATAGGCGTTGATACCAATCAAGATTTGGCAAAACAATGGCAGAATCAGGCAATTCAAGATGAAAGTGCAAAAAATCAGGAAGCAGCTTTAGCGCAAGCAGCATTGTGGCTAAGTAATGGGACAACCGATAAGCTCGAGCAAACTGATTTTCAAATGAAAGGAATACTTAGTGCTTGGCATAATCCTGCTGTATTAGGAGATTTTGCTTATAACCAAGCCCCCCAGCTGAAAAAGATAATGCGTCAGTCTATTTTTCAGCCCCAATTTGAATTAGTTCAGCCTAATGATGTTCCAATCACCAGTTATTACGATGCTCTCTTGAGTAAAATCCCAAGTTTCCAGGCAAATCAATGGACATATCCTCTTTATCCTTTAGACCCACAGCTTTCTGCTTTGGAAAGGATAAATGCCCCAATTTATGCTCAGTTGAATTTACCTGCACCTTATATAGATGCTAATTATTATGATTATGATGATAATTCACAGGCCAGTATCATGGATTTGTGGACTCAAGGTTGGCAAGCACAACTTAACTACATGTCTATGTTTAATCATTTATATTTTAGAGCGATATTAGGTGATGCTCAATCGCAGTTTCAAATCGGACAAATGTTTCAATATGGCATCGGTATAGCACAAAGTGATTCTTCAGCCATCATTTTTTATCAAAATGCGGCACAACAGCAACATTTGGGTGCAGAATACAATTTAGGCATTTTATATTTACAGCATGCTAAGGATAAAAATGATTATCAGCTTGCATTAAATGATTTAACGGATGCAGCGTTTAAAGGAAATAAAAAATCTCAATACGTTTTGGCCAGAATTCTATCCCAGGGGATAACTGGTCCGGATGGTACAGTTTATATTCAACCCAATCCAGAACAAGCAACGTCTATGTTATATCTGGCTGCAGCCAACAATTATGGTCCTGCAGAATATGAGCTTGCAGATAGCTTGGCGCGTCAAAATGATAGCGGTTTAAGTGTCAATGTAAGGAAGCACAAAATAGCTATGATTCGTCAATTGTATCAAGGGGCCGCAGATAGAGGCATTTCTCAGGCACTACTGCCTCTCGCATTTTATAATGCTATGGATCAGGATATGGCAAAGCAGGCGCAAGCTTTTCTGATTGCTAAAGAGCAAGCGACTAGTGGAGATGAAAACGCTGCGTTATTGCTGGGATTGCTCTATGACCGGGGTATTGGTGTTAAAGCGGATCCAGGACAAGCCATCACCTGGTATCAGCAAGCAGGACAAAACTCGGTAAGCGATTTTATATTAGGAACATATTCTGCAGAAGGGAAGGGTATTGCCCAAGACAAGACAAAAGGAATGGAGCAATTGCAGAAATCCGTTGATGATAAATTCTCATATGCAGATTTTAATATGGCGGTGTTGCAAAAGCAAAATGGACAAGACTTTTTACCTAATTTAATACGGTCTTATAAATTAGGTAACAGTCATGCAGGAATTGTTTTGGCCGATTTCTATTTGGCAGAAAATTCTGATCCAGAGAAAATGCAAGAAGCCAAACAAATTTATACTGGTTTGGCCGAAAAAGGAGATCAGTATGCACAATTGAAATTGGCTTTCATGCTGGAAAAGGGTTTAGGTTCCGAACCTAATCTGGCAGAGGCACAACGTTGGTATACTGCATCTGCAGAACAAGGAAATCCTCTTGCTCAATATCTGTTAGGTCAGTTTTATCAATTAGGTGAGAATGGCGAACCTGATTACAATTTGGCTAAGCAGTGGTATGAGAAAGCAGCCTTTGTTCTACCTGAAGCTTCTGTTGCTTTAGGATTTATTGATGAAACAGTCAATGATAATTATGCCCAGGCATTTAAGGCTTATCAACAAGCTGCTGCGAAAGGAGATCCTTTAGGAATATATGATTTGGCATTAATGTACTTATATGGCAAAGGAACACCAGTCAATTATCAAAAAGCGAGGGATTTATTTGTTGAAGCATCAACCCATCAAGTTCATGAGGCAATGAATCAATTAGGTGCAATTTATTTTAATGGCCTCGGACAATCTCGTGACACACAACAAGCTTTATCCTGGTATAAAAAGGCCGCAGATTTAGGTGATGACAATGCACTTTATCAATTGGGATTATTATCAGAAACAGGAGTAATTACCAAACTTGATTTTAATGATGCAATTAACTATTACCAACAATCTGCTGCTAAAGGTAACGAGAAGGCGATGTTGGCTTTAGCAAGAATGTATCATTATGGTTTGGGCGTTGAGAGAAACCCCAAAATGGCTGCAAGTCTTTATGAAAAACTCGCCGTACGACAAAATGCTTATGCACAGTATCAATTAGGTACTTATTACTTGGAGGGAACTGCTGGTGAGCGATCTCTTTCTAAGGGTAAGGAATTACTACAGCAGGCAAGTGATAATGGCAGCATACAGGCACGTAAAATTTTACAGAGAATGGAAGCACAAAATCAAGCTCGTGTGAGTTTTATTGAACCTGTATTAATGAATAAAGCCTCTTTTACTCCGGAGCAAACAGCTGATTTTATGTATCTGCAAGCATTAAATGAGTGGAATCAGGGGGATGAAGTTTTATCGCGTATGATTTTACAACGTTTAGTGACGCAGTTTCCAAATTTTGTACCGGCAAAACGTGCCATTGAGCAGTTGAATCAGGCAAAATTGGCCAGTATTTATGGATAGTTAGTTAATTCCTTGATTCCCCGGGCGAGATAAACAACGCCCGGGAAGCATAATTTATCGTTTGTTCATCTTTTCTGCCTGTTTATCGTTCCATTGATTCCAAATTAAAATTTATTCCATTTATTTTGGGATAAAATATTGCATATTTTATAATATTTACTCAAAATAGTTTTTGATTTATCTAGTATTCCAATAGAAAGTCTAACAAAATGACAGGAGTGTCACGATGAAATATACGATAACTTTTTGCGTATTTGATCATACTGTAGGAGGGAATCCTTTTTGGCATGGTTCTTTTTTTTTATCGATGCTGGATGAAAGCAAACAATTGCTTGAAGTTGTTGAGACTTGGGGCTTTTATGGTGTTACCAGTACCGGAGATAAAAGCAGTTGGTTGGAGCAATTTAAAAACAAATATCATTTAGATGTTGATTTCCAAGGCAATCATGGGATGCTAATTAATGAGGAAGTGCGTTTCATGGATCTTGGGCACGGTTTACATGGATACACTTTTGAGCTAACTCAGCATGAATTTGAATTGTTACAAAAGAGATGCGCACATGCTGTTGCAGAGCAAGAGGCTGCAATTAAAGAAATAGTAGGTGATGGTCAAAATTTTAAAGCAGATCCATCAAAAAAGGGAAGAATTTATCAAGAAGAAGCCTACTCCAGACAAATTTTTGAAATTGAACAAATAAAAGCCAAAATTGAAGGACGTCCTTCCAGGCTTAAGCCTTTTGATTTTCATTTATCATTTGATTTATCGGGACCTAGTCTGAAGAATTCCAATACCTGTAAAACTATGGCGGTTTCCCTTTTGGAAGGAATCTTAACCGACGAGCAACTTGCCCCATTTAAAAATTCCTCTTTGCCACGATTGATTCCAGGTTTAGAACCTATACTTTTGCATAGTGAGGGCCCTTTACACACACATAAAAAATCATCAGGTAAAGAAGTTTTTTATCGAGATATGAAACAGGATAAGGAAGTTAAATTATATTGGAGCGTACCCCCACAACGTTTTGATGAATTATCAGTGGATACCGAGAAGCTATTTAAAATCGATGAAGAGTATTGTGATGAAGTGAAATATATCGTCAGTCAGTTGCAGCGTTTGGAGTGGTTAATAAGAAATGCATCTTTACCTGAAAAATACAAAGAATATCAAAGGGATTTAATTCAGCGTATTGTTTCCTGTTATAAAGCATTTGCCATGATTGAGCCCAAAAATGATACTAAAATATCAGGTTGGCAAGGCTCAATTCTTGGTTTTTTTTCTGTTCCGAGAAGTAATGAAGAGAAAAAACTACAAGGTAAAATTCATCAGGCAAAAATGCTTTTAAACACTCTTTATATGGCCGTAGTAGATGGATGGTCGATTTATGATGAGTATCCTTCTGAGACCTCTACAACTGTAGATGGCGAAGACTATAACGTACTGGAAGCTTTAGTTTCTTACTTATCAACAGAAGATAAAAAGAGTCTATGTAAGATAGTAGGAAGGCCGTATTTGGAAGACGAAGTAACACAGGTAACTTTGCCGGTATAAGTACCCGTTTAGTATTTTGATCATAGCCTGGGTGAAGGCGAGTGCTGTAGCCAAGGGAGAGTATTAGTGCCGCATCCACCAGAAAAAATTTTGAACATAGCTCAATTTTTCCGAATGTAGCGAGGGAATCTCCAGTCAGGTAGTATTATAATAATGTTAATAGATAAGGTAGTCGTGAACTATTAAACGCTTTCAGCAGATAAAAAATCGAACCGGCAATTCCGGTTCGATTTTTTCGAATTGAACGATTAAGCAGCCATTGCCTTAACACGAGCTACTAGACGACTTTTAATACGAGCAGCTTTATTTTTATGAATTAAACCTTTACAAGCCGCTTTATCAATAATTGGTTGCGCTTTGGTGAAGGCAGCTTGAGCGGCTTCTTTATCACCTGATTCAACAGCTTTAATTACATTTTTGATGTAGGTGCGGAACATAGAACGTGCACTGGCATTGTGTTGACGTAGTTTTACGTTTTGGCGAGCACGCTTGATCGCTGATTTAATATTTGCCACTTAAAAATCTCCACTCATTCAGATGGTACAAAAAGATGATGATCATGCACAATGAGTTAGAATTTGTCAATAGACTTCTTTGTTTCTAAAGCATAAATTGATTCACTCTACGACGGTATGTGTCATTTATGCTCAAAATCAATTGAGTAATATGAAATCCTAATTATTCGTTCAATTTCAGTATAAAGACTATGACATCATATTTATAATTATGACAGTTGATACATTTAGGTATAATATAAGGTATTTTGCGCCTTGTATAAAAATTATGTCAGCAACAGATACAGAGATTATGGTACCTAAACGACAGAGCTTATTGCGTTCAACGACATTGGTTTCAGTAATGACCTTTATTTCACGTATTGTAGGTTTTGTGCGCGATATGGTGCTCGCCAATTTTTTTGGTGCTCAAGCAGGCATGGATGCTTTTTTTGTAGCATTCCGCATTCCTAATTTTATGCGTCGTCTTTTTGCAGAAGGAGCATTTGCTCAAGCGTTTGTTCCTGTGCTTGCTGAGTATCAAAAAACTCGTTCTCCAAGCGATGTACGTGTTTTTATCGCACGTATTTCCGGATATCTAGGTACTATTCTTAGTGTTGTCACTTTAATTGGGATATTTGCTGCACCAGTGATCATCTTTTTATTTGCCCCTGGTTTTAGTCATGACAGTGACCGTGCTGTATTGGCTACAGAAATGTTGCGTATTACTTTTCCATTTTTAATGCTCGTTTCACTAACAGCTATGGCTGGAGCGGTATTAAATACCTACGGTTATTTTGCAATCCCTGCCTTTACACCGGTATTATTGAATATCAGTATGATTCTTGTGGCGATCTATTTATGTCCTCATTTACCAAAACCTGTAGTCGGTTTGGCTTGGGGCGTGCTCATTGCAGGCATTGCGCAATTACTGTTTCAAATTCCTTTTTTGCATCAACGCAGTTTATTAGTAAAACCCCAGTTAGTCAGAAATGATGCTGGAGTGAATAAAGTGCTTAAGTTAATGATTCCAGCTTTATTTGGTGTTTCTATTGCCCAACTTAATTTAATGGTTGACAGTATTTTTGCTTCCTTTTTAAAAGTTGGAAGTGTGTCTTGGTTATACTACACCGACCGCCTTACTGATTTTCCATTAGGAGTTTTTGGTGTGGCGATTGCAACAGTGATTCTTCCTCATTTATCTCGAAGGCATGCGGAGCAGAGTATAAGCCAATATTCAAGTGCCTTAGATTGGGGATTACGCTCTATTTTACTTATAGGAATTCCAGCAGGTTTAGGATTATGTTTATTTGCTATGCCGTTGATTGCGAGTTGCTTTGCCTATGGTAAATTCACCGCTTATGATGTGATTCAGACTCAAAAAAGCTTAATCACACTTGGGGCCGGGGTGCCTGCTTTTATGATGGTCAAAGTATTAGCCTCTGGTTTTTATGCACGACAAGACATTAGCACTCCAGTTAAGGTGGGTGCGATTTCTATGATAGTTAATACTTTATTGTGTTCTATATTTATTTGGCATTTCGCTCACGCGGGTCTAACTTTAGCTTCCGCATTGGCAGGTTATGTTAATTGCGGTACTTTATTATTTTTATTAATTAAACGTGGGGTATTCAAACCTTCTCCTGGATGGTTAAAATACAGTATGCAATTACTCCTTGCTAATGCAGCAATTAGTATTTATTTAATTTTAATGAGTGGTACAGTAAGTTACTGGCTTGGTTTTTCCCCCGTGATGCGTCTAACCTTACTATCCGTCCATGTAACAGCTGCAGTAATCATTTATTTGTTAGTTCTGGGATTAACCGGGCTTAGACCTGCCCATTTCCGAGGTCAAGTGAAGGAATAAAAACATGCAAGCAAAGTTATTTTATGAGACTCAAGGTGAAAGGGCTATTCCTCTTTATTTGATTTCTCAAGGTCAATGGGAAGAGGAGGTAAGCATGCTTACTCCTGCGGTACAAAATTGTCTGTCCTTGCATCAATTTAAAGGGAAAATAGGTGATTCTTGTTTCATTCAGAATGCAGATGGTTTGATCGATAAAGCATATATTGGTACAGGTGATGGGAATCAAGTTCAGGCTTTAGCCAATGCAGCATTAATACTTCCTCCTAATATTTATCAAGTACAAGGAATATGTTCCCAAGAAGGAGCAATCAGTTGGGCTTTGGCGCAATATCGTTTTGAGGCATATAAAAAACAAGAAGTGCAACCACGGCTTTTAGTAGTTCATCCAGATAATTTAAATTCCATTTTGGCATTAACTCAAGCTCACTTTTTAGTGAGGGATTTGATAAACAAACCAACAAGTGATTTAGGTCCAAAAGAATTAGCTGAGGTAGTAGAACAATTAGCTGAAACACATAATGCGCAATTCAGACAATGGATTGGTGATGAATTGTTAAACGATAATTTTCCAGCAATTCATGCAGTTGGGCGTGCTTCTAAATCATCTCCCCGCTTGTTGTCATTAACTTGGGGAGATGAGAAAAATCCTCATATTACTCTGGTAGGAAAAGGGGTTTGTTTTGATAGCGGAGGCCTAGATATTAAATCGGCTTCTGGTATGCGGTTAATGAAAAAAGATATGGGTGGTGCTGCCCATGTAATAGGTCTTGCGCAATGGATTATGACGCGTAATTTACCGGTACGCTTACAAATGCTTATTCCTGCTGTAGAAAATTCTATAGGTCCTGATGCATTTAGACCTGGTGATGTTTTAACCATGCGTAACGGCTTAACTGTGGAAGTGCATAATACGGATGCGGAAGGACGGTTGGTTTTGGCTGATGCTTTAGTAAAAGCATGCGAAGAACACCCCGATTTACTGATTGACTTTGCAACTCTAACAGGAGCTGCACGTGTTTCAGTTGGTACTGAAATTGCCGCACTGTTTACCAATAATGATCACTTGGCTGCAGAACTAACAGCGGCCTCTTATAAAGTGGTTGATCCCATCTGGCGATTGCCTTTATTTCCAGCGTACGAAGATTTGCTTCGCTCAAATATTGCTGATTTAGCTAACTCTAGCGATCATCCTTATGCAGGAGCAATTGTGGCAGGATTATTTCTGCAGCGCTTCGTAGCAAAATCCATACCTTGGATGCATTTTGATATTATGGCGTGGAACTTGGGTAATAGGCCTGGAAAGCCTGAAGGTGGAGAAGCAATGGGGTTACACACGGTTGCAGAATATTTGCTAAAGGTTTATGGATAACAAGAAAAAGTTGAGTTCAAAAGGAGATTCTGATGTTAATAACGTTTCATACTGATGCCTATGAAGATATAACCTATTTTGCAGATGTAGCTAAGCGTCTGCTTTCTTTAATGGGACATAGCGGCACTACTCCTGGTGCAATCAAATCAGAAAATCTTCCTGAAGCTTTGGAACGATTGCAGGCTGGCCTTAACAAAGAAAAAAAGGTGGTTGAAGAGGATGATGAAAACGAATCAGAAATCAGTTTGTCAAAGCGTGCTGTTCCTTTAATTAGTTTACTGCAAGCCGCAATAAAAAAAGATAAAGATATTCTCTGGGATTAATGTCCTGCTTTATCGTAATCGTTCACAACTAGTGTCATCCTGAGGAGCTTACGATGAAGGATTTACTACTTTGAGCATTATATTTTATTATGTTCATATCATCCGATGGAGAGCTCCCACTGCGCTGAGGATGACGTGTACTGGTGGGTATTCAGGATGACGAAACATTCGAATCAAAGAACCAGCACACTACTTCAATTCAATCTGATGCGTATGTAATTCGCAACCTTTGGCTCTATAGTCTCTGTAGTGTGCACGGCTTAATTCTTTCTCAGCTTCTACATTCACTACAATTTCGATAACACGCTTAAATTTAGGATAAAAATCTGGAATATAATTCGCAAGATTCAAGAGGATGTCGTTAAATCCTCTAGGTTCCCGTTCATAACCTATTTGTATCGGGGGAGGGGGTTCGGGGCCTTCACCTTGCAGGTTATGCGGAATAAAGCTTTCTTCTTTGAACGTCCATAGCAGCTCATCCAGAAATTCGGCATCTTGTTTGTTGTTGCATAAGACATAAACCTTATGTCCTTTAGCATAAGCTTTTTCCAAAAGACGACAAGCCACCGACCAGCGTGCATCAGTCTGGTCACTAGCTAATAGATAAAAATCAACGCGAATTGAGGGCATGGCGTATTATTTGAGTTAATAAGGGAACTGGTCTGCCAGTGGCATTACGATTTTTGCCGAAGATCCAGGCTGTGCCAGCAATGTCTAAATGTGCCCAACGATACTTTTCTGTAAAGCGAGACAAAAAGCAAGCTGCAGTGACACTGCTTGCAGTACGATCAAAACCCGCATTGATCATATCGGCTAAAGGACTATCAAGGGCATCTTGATAGTCATCATCTAAAGGCATGCGCCAGACTCTATCATTACTTTCCTTAGCCGCATCTTCAATCAATTGTGCTAATTCTTCATCTTGAGTCATAAAACCCGATGCAACAGTTCCCAGCGCAACAATAATTCCACCAGTAAGTGTTGCAACATCGATGACAAATTTCGGTTGATATCGCTCTGCATATGTCAGTGCATCGGCTAAAACCAAACGACCTTCGGCATCAGTATTAATGATTTCCACGGTTTGCCCGGACATACTTGTAACAATATCACCTGATTTGACGGAGGTGCCACTCACCATATTTTCAGCACTGGCAATTAAACCGATAACATGAACAGGAAGTTTTAACAAAGCACAAGCTTTTAAAGTACCTAATACACTGGCAGCACCAGACATATCATATTTCATTTCATCCATTGCATTGGCTGGTTTGATGGATAATCCGCCAGAATCAAAAGTAATTCCCTTGCCTACCAGAATGATTGGAGGAGCATCATCAGCTCCTTTGTAATGTATGTCAATAAGTCTTGGTGGTTGGGCTGACCCTTGTGCCACTGCTAATAAAGTTCCCATGCCCATTTGGTGCATTTCTTCCGGTCCCATCACTTTGCAGCTCATATTTTGGGCAAATTCTTTAGCTAATTGCATTGCTTGATCCCCTAAATAAGTAGGGGTACAGATATTAGCGGGCATATTGGCCAGATGACGAGTCAACTCAACACCTGCTGCAATTGATTGACCTAATTTTAATCCCTCTTCACTAGCATTCGGCAAATAAAAAGTTATAGACTCTAATTGATGAGGCTTCGCTTTTTTCTTTTTAAAATCGAGTAATTGATAGCGTTGATTATCGATTTGAACAATCATTTGTTCCAATTGCCAATCTGCTGAATAGTGCGTTATTTGAGGCAAACATAGGGTTGCAGAGCGAATTCGGTGTTTGATTAAAGCCCCTGTAATCTCTGTTATTCTTTTTTTTAGCTGAGATGGTGTGAATTTGGTTTGTTCACCACATTGAATGATTAATAAGCTACCATCCAGATCATGATGCCACTGCATATCACCAGCCTCGGAGGTTTTTTTAATAAGTCTACTAACTAAATTATGATGCTCCTTACTCAGAGCAAAATCAGCTAGTTCAGCATCAGAAAACACCCCAATAACAAGACATTCACTACTTGATAAGTTAGGTTTTTGCGTTAATCCGTAATTCATTTTAATAATCCCTAATGCCTGGCTTAGCCTGGGTGAAGCGCAGTATAACCCGGGAATTGTATTAATTAAACCTGGGCCGCGCTTCACCCAGACTACATTTGACTTGTAGTTTACCCAAACTTAGTTTGATTTTAAACAGGCAATTTACAGTCTGTTAATGGTTGTGTTGGTACAACAATTTGGACATTGATTCCTTTAATCGTTGGGCTATTTATTGCTTTTTCTAAATATTCAATCAATGGAACATCAACTACTTTACCATATTCTGATGAAGCTTGCCGAAAAAACAATTGACCTTTATTTCGAATTGCAAAGCCTAAATGAGAAATATTTAATGCAGTGCCAATTTTTGGGCTTAGCTCCCAATTGGGTCTTACGATTTCGATGATTGCACCATTAGGAATTTGTGCGAATAAATACATATTAGGTTTATTTTTTTCAGAAAATAGTGCAGTGAAGGGGATGTATGGAACTTCTTCTGAAAGAGTTTCCAATTGGGCCCCTTTCTTTTTTAATTCCATTAATCGTTCTTCTTCTTTTACCTTATCAGTGTTTACTAATCTGATTGTTTGAACAGTTTTATAGGCATACCAATTGGGTTTATTAATGATCGCATCAGCAATTTTTGCAACAGGTTGATTATTCTGATCTTTTATAGTTAGTGTAATGTCTTTAAGAATTCCATTTCGCTGATTATTTTGATTCCAATCCAGACCTGTAAAATGATTTCGTTGTAGATAAGAGACAGTTCCGTTTTTATAACGTATGCTTTTTATGCATCGTTGAAACGATGCAAGCGAATTTGCAACGGCCAATGATACAACGGTGTTGACGTAGGTATCACAGTCGAACGCATCTACACGATATTGAGGGTATTGATCGTATCGAGCCTTTGGTCCTTCACCTAAGGAACCAAGAATATATTGTACTCCTAAAAATTGACTGCTGACCCAATCTATTCTATCTGGCATGGAACTATTCGGCATGTTGCTTAGTCTATGGTATAGTTCTTCTATTGAGGAGTTAGCTTGTTTTTCGGCACTATCTGAGTCAAAAGCATGGCTTTGAAAAGAAATGAGAATGCAGGCTGCAAAGGCTAGATGTTTTAAGGGAGTGAGTGTGTACTTCATTAGTTTTTTCTATCTAAAGCCAAATAATGACTGCATTTTAACCCGTTCCAAAGTATGGAGGCAAGGATGCTGAATATAATTTGGTTAGGAATGATACTAATTTCAGTCGTCGTTGGCGTAATTGAGGGGCGTATTGATGAGGTGGCACGTGCTGTCACAGAATCGGCAAAACTAGGCTTTGAAATCGCTCTTGGTTTGGCAGGAATTATGTCATTATGGCTAGGAATAATGTCTATAGCTAACGAATCAGGTTTGGTTGCCTTACTAGGAAAAATACTCAGGCCAATTTTAAGACGACTATTTCCGGATATTCCTACGGAGCATCCTGCAATGGGAGCAATGACTATGAATATTGCTGCTAATATGCTAGGTCTTGCCAATGCAGCTACTCCATTTGGACTGCAAGCAATGAAAGAGCTGCAAACACTGAATCAACACGCACAAATTGCAACAAATTCCATGTGTACTTTCTTGGCAATTAATACTTCAAGCGTGCAATTAATCCCTGCTACCGCAATTGCCTATTTGGCGACCAATGGCAGTACGAATCCTAGCAGCGTTATAGTCAGCTCATTGATCGCAACGACCATTTCTACATTGGTCGCCATTATTTCTGTAAAACAATTAGCCAAATTACCAATGTTTCGTGTTGAAGGGAAAAACAGTCTATGAGTGGGTTTGCCAATCAATTATCCAATTGGATGCTTTTAGTTTTTATTGTAGGTATTCCTTTATATGCTGCGGCAGTAAAAAAAATTAATGTTTTTGATGCATTTATTGTCGGTGCGAAACAAGGTTTTGATACTATTTTAAGCGTTGTTCCCTATTTAATCGCTATGATAGTTGCTATAGGCATGCTGCGTGCCTCAGGTTTTTTTAGTTTAATGGCAAATCTTCTTTCACCGCTTTTAGCTATGATAGGTATGCCTCCAGAAGTATTACCGTTGGCTTTGATTCGACCTTTTTCTGGAAGTGCTTCAACGGGAATGATGGCGGAATTGATTCATCAATATGGCGGGGATTCACTCATAGGCAAAATTGCAGCAACTATGATGGGAAGTACAGAAACGACATTTTATGTCATTGCTGTATATTTCGGTTCTATAGGAATTCGGCGCACGCGGCACGCTATACCCGCGGGTTTATTGGCTGATCTTGCTGGAATTATTGCATCAGTACTTGTTTGTCGCTATTTATTCGGATGATAATAACTGAGAGCTATTGTAGCTTTGCCAGAAATTCATAGGGTAGCGAAATATACGGCGCCCTCGAAAATTTGGCACATGCATGAATTATACAGT
Source organism: Legionella qingyii (assembly GCF_003990155.1). Lineage (NCBI taxonomy): Bacteria > Pseudomonadati > Pseudomonadota > Gammaproteobacteria > Legionellales > Legionellaceae > Legionella > Legionella qingyii. Next base: position 3,011 of record NZ_RZGX01000019.1, on the reverse strand, counting down.
TCTGCTTTAGATTATCCTATTTTTGTTTTCTTCTTGCCTTTGCCAGCATAATTTGCTTTTTCCATTGATTTCAAGTGAGCAAACACATTACGCACTTTCGCTTTAAATTGAGCCATTTCTCGCGCAGGAACAGGAGATGCTGTAGGCAAATAAGTTGTAGTTGGATTTCTTGGTTGATTATGAACATGCAGTTCATAATGACAATGAGGGCCTGTCGCAAGACCTGTTTGGCCAACATAGCCAATAACTTGGCCTCGTCTTATTCTGCTTCCTTTGGATAGACCTTTTGCAAATCGAAGCATGTGTCCATAAAGCGTACTGTAGGTTTTATCGTGTTTGACTTCAATCATATTACCGTACCCATTGTGTCTGCCAATACTAACAATAGTCCCATCACCGACAGATTGAATCGGAGTACCAATCGGTGCTGCAAGATCGATACCTTTATGGGCTCTTTTATAGTGTAATATTGGATGATATCTTGAAGTAGTAAAGGTCGAACTGATATGACTAAATTTAATGGGATAGCGTGAAAATGCTTTTTTAAAGCTTTCTCCCTTAGGGGTATAATAGTCACGAGTGCCATTTCTACTGATATGGCGTACGGCCTGAGCGGTTTTACCTTGATTGGTGTAGCTTACGGCAACAACATCACCAATGCCCACCATTTTGTTTTCCACATAGAACGTATCATAAGCAATAGAGAATCGATCTCCACTACGAACAGAACGCGAAAAATCAATTTCTTTACGCAAGATAGTAGTCATTTGTTGAATTAATTTCCTCGGGATCCCTAATTGTTGGGCTGTTGCGAATAAGGAACCTTTGACTACACCCGTTACATAACGCTCTTGGGTTTTTACTTTTTTGGAATCAATTTTCGTTTTATAAACTGCCCCATCCCTATAAACTGTAAGTGTCTGTATGTTGTTCATCGGGATAATTAATTTTTCTAATTTATTCTTATTAATTAAAAATTTCAGTTCTTGACTTGGTTTTATTGCAGTAAGCGCTTTAGCATAAGGATTTTTTTGCATCACCAAATGTAGATTTTGGGCAGTTAATCCAAGTCGCTTAAATATAGTGGCCATAGAGTCACCAGATCTAGGTCTAATAGTTTGCCATTCATTGTCCTTGGCAATTTTTTTAACTGGTTGAACCGCTTTAACAGCGTTTTGTGCAACAGTTTTAGCTGTTTCTTCTGTCAGATCGGGTTTAGACTCTTCAACAATTTGCTCTTCTTCATTTTGAAATGCATTTTCTTGATAAGCTTCATCTTGATACTCTTCTGATTCATCTTCATCAAGATCAGGTAAGGCAATGGATTGAGTTGTAGGTCCCTGATGTGAGTTATGTGAAAACTTTTTTACAAGGAAATAGGGGAGTGAAAAGGCAATAATCAAGGCAAAACCCATTAATACCTTAGATGGATTAGATTTTTTATTTTTATTCGTTTTTCTTTTTTCGATATATATATAAGGTTTTTTATCCATTGTTTGCCTATACATTGCCATCCGGAATCATGCTATTGTCTGCATTTTATTAAATTTCGGGTGACAAATTATCTTAAATCACCTTTTAGGTATGGCAGGAAATTGCCAACCGGGCTAAGATACTCGGTGTGAGAAGATAGGTCAATCATTTATAAAGGTTTTGATGTCATGATAGTTGAAGATTCAGTTTGTTCCGAGCTAATAAGAGGCTGTGAGGAGGTACTTCCCCAGCATGAATTGGAAAAAAAATTACAAAAAGGAACTACCTTAAAAATAAAAGCAGGTTTTGATCCAACTGCACCTGATTTGCATTTGGGACATACTGTATTACTTAATAAGTTACGACAATTTCAACAACATGGTCATGAAGTCATTTTTTTAATTGGTGATTTTACGGCGATGATTGGCGATCCAACTGGGAAGAATGTCACACGTTTGCCACTTAGTCCAGAAACAGTTCTTAATAATGCCAAGACCTATCAAGAGCAAGTTTTTAAAATTTTAGACCCTCTTAAAACAAGAGTAGCATTTAACTCGCAGTGGCTTGCAAAATTCAATGCAACAGATTTAATTCGTCTAGCTGCAACCCACACAGTTGCACGTATGTTAGAGCGTGATGATTTTAACAAACGATATACTACAGGTCAGCCAATCGCAATTCATGAGTTTTTATATCCTCTACTTCAGGGTTATGATTCTGTGGCACTCAAAGCAGATATTGAACTGGGTGGTTCGGATCAAAAATTTAATTTATTAATGGGGCGCGAATTACAAAAGCATTATGGTCTTGAACCACAAGTTGTGATGATGACTCCATTGATTGAAGGCTTAGATGGTGTGAAGAAAATGTCTAAGTCACTAGATAATTATATTGGTATTAGTGAGCCAGCATCCGATATGTTTGGTAAAATTATGTCAATATCTGATGAATTAATGTGGCGATATATAGATTTACTGAGTTTTAAAACAGGAAAGGAAATTCAGGCTTTAAAGAAATCAGTAATAGACGGTGCGAATCCTAGAGACATAAAAATTGATTTTGCTAAAGAAATCGTGGCGCGCTTCCATGATCAAACACAAGCAGAACATGCACATAAAGAATTTATAGAACGATTTCAAAAAGGGATTATTCCTGAAGATTTAGAGGAACAAACAATAACCTCGAATGAATCGCTTTCTTTAGCTCAAATATTAAAGCAAATGAATCTAACTCAAAGTACTTCAGAAGCGATTCGTTTGGTAAAACAGGGTGCAGTTAAAATAGATGGAGAAAAAGCTGAGGATGCATCACTTGTATTATCTACAAATAAGACCTATATAATACAAGTTGGCAAACGTAGAATTGCCAAGCTGCATTTACAATAAACAGAGTGTCATCATTTTTTTTAAAAAAATGAAAAAAGTGTTTGACACTGTTGGCGAAATCAGTAGAATACGCAGCACGCCTTCGGGGCAAGTTCATTAAGAAGATAGAAGACAAACTGTGTGGGCACTTTGAAGAACCTTTGAGTGCTAAGA
>NZ_RZGX01000018.1:0-88467 GCF_003990155.1 Legionella qingyii | reverse complement strand
GTGAACCCTTATAATGTCGAAAATATATTGGATCACATATCTTCATGCACTTCAAAAAAAATTATTCTTTTTTTAAAAATAATGGTCACTTATTGTGACCATCTCTCAGGCATAAAGCGCGGGAAAGAGGAGGAATTAAATGAAATGTCAACAGGCTCTAGCCTAAAAAGAAATGTAATGCCTTGTAAGCTAGAATAGTTAAAATGGACGCTGCGGGTAATGTTAAAACCCATGACATGAAGATGTTGCGAATTACAATCAGATTTAACGCACCAATACCTCGTGCCAACCCAACCCCAAGAACAGCACCAACTAATGTTTGCGTTGCTGAAACTGGAATACCTGTACTTGTTGCTACTACAACAGTTGTTGCGGCGGAAAGCGTTGCTGCAAAGGCGCGGCTGGGGGTGAGTGCTGTGATAGAGCTACCTACGGTTTCAATGACTTTTCTACCATACATAAGAAGGCCTGTAATTACACCAACACAACCTAGTAAGATAATCCATGCAGGGTAATTATTGGCATTAAAAACTTGATGTGAATTCATGATCAAGCTGTAGATGATTGAAAGTGGTCCCACGGCTAAGGCTACGTCATTGGATCCATGTGCAAAAGCCATCGCGCAAGCCGTCATAGCCATAAGAACAGCAAAATATTTTTCAACTTGTATAAATCGTTCTCTGCGTCTTATTCTATGGTGTTCCGGAATGCGTTTAATAAATACCATTCCAATAATTGTAATAATAATGCTGGTTGCCAAAGTAACAGCCAGATTTTGCTTGAAATTCAGGTGAATATGAAAATTATTAAGTCCCTTAAATACAGTGATAAAAGACAAAATCGAACCAATGAGGAAAAGATAAATAGGAATATATAATTTAGCTTTGGCTAGCGGGTTACTTTTAACAAAAATAGTTTGTTGAATACTGGTAAATAATATATAAGCAGTGATCCCTGAAATCATTGGGGACGTAACCCAGCTTACGGCAATGCGACTTACTTGATTCCAATGAATTGCTTGAGGTCCTAATACTACGGCGCCAAAACCTACCATTGAACCGACTAAAGCATTAGTAATAGAAACAGGAACTCCTAGATAGCTCGCAAGATTCATCCAGATTGTGCAAGCTAATAAAACACCCAACATGCCTTCTATAAGGATTAGTGGTTGTCCAGAGAGTTCACTGGAGTTAATAATCCCATCTCGCATAGTTTCGGTAACACCAGTTCCACCTAAAAAGGCACCAGCAAATTCAAAAAATATGGCGATTAACATCGCTTGCTTGACGGTAACGGCTTTTGAGCCCATTGTAGTACTCATGACATTGGCTAAATCATTAGCGCCAACACCCCAAGTCATCAAAAAACACAAAATGACAGCTGTAAGAAGATAAATAATTGAATAATCCATAGAACTTGACTACCGGGCTATTAGAATTTGAAGACGACTACCCACATGTTGAGCGCCATCGGCTAAATCATCAATCCATTGGACCAATTTGTACAGAAAAATTGCATCAATTGCAGATAAATCTTTTTCGATTTCAAAAATACGATGTCTGATATCTGCTAGGCGTTCATCACTGTCATGTTCAATCTCATAAAGCGTTAAGATCATTTCTTCAACGATCTTCACTTCAGAGCCCCTGAAACCTGTCTCTAGTAATTCATCTAATTCATTGATTGCTTTACAAGCTTGTTTTGATGCGTCCAGACATCGACTTAAAAAAGGCATAAAAATGGGAACTATCGTTTCTGGGATAGTCATTTGTCTACTAATGATCAGTATTGCAATGTCTTCCGCTTTATTCGCGATGAAATCCTGGGCGTTAAGCAGCTCAAGCAGGTCAGTACGAGAAACAGGAAGGAAAAGTCCAGTAGGCAAATGAAGGCGTAGATCCCGTTTGATTAAATCAGCTTCTTTTTCAAGGGAAATTATTTTTTCCTTTATTTTATTGGCTGTCGTCCAGTCCTTTTTTAGGATCGCTTCAAAAAATGGGTAGAGCTGTTTGGCACATTGGTGCACTTTTCGCATGTGTTGTTCTATCGGTCTTATTGGTGAAGGACCAAACATATTAAATATGCTACCCATGATGTTCGCATCTCTTAAGCAAATTGTTAGGAATTATACCCAAACTTTTTCAGGAACAAAACTATTGAATTGCAGTTCATGAATTTTTTCGTTGTATTCTTTGATTTTTCAGGTTGAAAAATAAAAATATTTTCAATTTGCTGCAATGATTTTTTATATTGGTCTACAATTGAAAATATTAGGGTTTACCACAATAAGTTTTCTTAATCAGTGATGAAATAGGAACAAGGAGCTCAGGATGAAGCGATTTTGGCTAATAGGATTATTGTTGTTAGCAAATAACGTATTTTCCCAAACGATTACCAAGGTAATTGAATTGCATTATGTTCCGGTCCAAAAAGTTATCCAATTAGTACAACCTTTGCTGCAACCTGGAGAAAAAATAAGTGGCTCTGATCAAACCTTAGTCGTTCAAGTTTCGCCCCAAACACTAACCCAAATTAGAACTGTATTACATCAAATCGACGTACCTCCAGTAACATTTAATATTTCTATCTATCAAGGTGATCCGAATTGGCTCAGTGCACAAAATGAAAATTCTGTAACCTATAGTTCAAACTCTCCGGCGGAAGCCAAACGCACACAATCGGTTAAAGTCATGAATGGTGAATCTGCCTTTGTATCTACTGATCAAGAAGTACCCATCATTACTGCTGTAGGTGCAGGATTTTTTACAGGAATCGCTTACCAACAACATCAAATCAAAAATGGTTTATTGGTCCAGCCAGTCATGCGTGGATCACAAGTTGAATTAAAGTTGCGTCGTGTGCGTGAACAGCAAGACCCGGCTGGTGACCAACAATTTGATAATCAAAATATAGATACGACATTAATGGTTCCATTAAATAAGTGGGTTTCATTGGGGAGTCCAGAGGGAACGCAGGATACGGATTCATCCTCGGTTTCATATACAGCAGGAAGGCCGTTTTCTCAACAAGCAACGCTATATGTAAAGGTTTCAGTGGCAGGTAATCTTTAAAATAACTGAATAAAAATTAAACATCTGGTGTATAATTAATATAGCAGCATATAAATCAACTGACCTTTATGGAGGGCTCATGGCAATTATAAGCTCCTTGGCTAATCACTTGCTGGTCGCAATGCCGTCCCTAAATGATCCTAATTTTGAACGAACGGTAATTTATGTTTGTGAACACCATGAGCAAGGCTCGGTGGGCTTAATTATAAATCGCCCCATGCAATTCCCTTTATCAATTGTTTTTGAACAATTACATATCGAACCGGTTCGTACAGAGCAAAACCGCTTACCGTTAATGTTTGGCGGCCCCGTGCAACCAGAGAGAGGATTTGTTATTCATAAACAACTTGGAGGGTGGCGTTCCAGTTTGTTTTTGCAAGATGAGGTGACGGTAACCACATCAAATGATATTATTCGCGCCATTGCAGAAGATAAAGGGCCTAAAGATGTTTTAATTACTTTAGGTTATGCTGGATGGGTTGAGCATCAACTAGAAAAAGAAATTCTAGAGAATACATGGTTAGTTTGCCCATACCGCTCAGAAATTCTGTATGAGGTGCCCTTCGAAGATCGTTGGGAATATGCAGGATCCACTTTAGGGATCAAAATGAGTCAACTTAGTTCAAATATCGGCCATGCCTAGTCCTGTTTTCTTAGGTTTTGATTTTGGTTATAAGCGCATCGGTCTTGCTGTGGGGCAGCAATTAACGTGTAGTGCATCTCCTCTTGCGACCCTCAATGCTCGTCTGGGCGTCCCTGATTGGAATGCAGTTGCCAAAGTTATTGCTGAATGGTCACCCCAAGGATTAATTGTTGGTATTCCCACGTGTATTGATGGCAGTGAATTATATACAACGTCTGCTGCGCGTCGGTTTGCTAAAGAATTACGCAAGCGATTTTCTTTGCCGGTTCATTTGGTTGATGAGCGACTCTCAACAGTTGAGGCTAGAGAGCAATTGTTTGCACAAGGTGGGTATCGTAAAATCAAACAATCTGAGGTAGATAGTATAGCGGCTTGTGTTATACTTGAGCAATGGCTGCAATATCCTGAATAGGGACTGCTTCCATTTCTACTATCATGGCCTAAATGATCTGAATTTTTGTACTTCGGCGTTCACATATTTCATCTATGTTGCGTTTCGATGCTTGAAAATCAGGCTGGGCCCAATCTGGCGAAATGGAAAAGACTCTAGACTCCTGGTGGTTAAGTTAAAAGAGATAAGGGTTTTATGAATCATTTTTTAGAAATTAGTCAATTATCACGACAACAGATTGAGTCTTTACTGCAACGCGCGGTTTATTTCAAACACCATAACCAATATCCTTCATATGCACAACATACGGTAGCGAATTTGTTTTATGAAAACAGTACCCGCACTCGTGTGAGTTTTGAATTGGCTGCAAATCGTTTATCTATGCCAGTAATCAATTTGGATTTACAAAGCTCTTCTGAAACCAAGGGAGAGATTATTGAAGACACAATACGTACCTTGGCTGCTATGGGAATTAAGTATTTTGTAATTCGTCATTCGCAAGATGGGTTACAACAAGATTTAGCGCGTCAAATAGGGGATGGCATTCATATAATTAATGCCGGCGATGGCACTCATGCTCACCCAAGTCAAGCGTTGCTTGATATGATGACGATCCTTGAACAAAAACCACGATTGGAGCAATTAAAAATAGCAATCCTGGGTAATATCAGGCATTCACGTGTTGCCAATTCATTTCAATGCATTTGCGCACAACTAGGGGTAGGTGAACTTGTTTTAGTCGCCCCAGAACTTTGGCAGCCGAAGACGTTGCATTATGGACGGGTAACTCAGGATTTACAAGATGGATTAACTGAAGCCGATGTCGTGATTTGTTTGCGGGTACAGCGTGAGCGTTTATTGGAGTCCGATCATTTTGATCTCGATTCTTATCGACGTGATTTTGCTTTAACAAAGGAAAATCTAGTTTATACTAAATCGGATGTGATGGTGATGCACCCGGGCCCTATAAATCGTGGTGTTGAAATAGACAGTGATGTGGCAGATGGGCCCAACTCCTTTATATTAAATCAAGTTGCTAATGGTGTTTTTGTACGTATGGCAATTTTTGATGCATTATGTAATCAAAGGTAGTATTGTTGAGAAGCTGCAGCGGAAGTGCAATTTAATATGGAACTAGTCAAGGATATATTTGATGAGTCGTTGTTATAGGAAAATATGCATTCTACTGCTGCTGAGCTTTTATTGTTTGCTTTCCTATTTTATTTTTAAGCATTACCAACGAATCGATTTTTCTTCTTTTTATTTATCATCCCAGGCTTTTTTAAAGGGCGAAAATCCTTATATAAATTTTTTTACTACTTATTTGTCTTCTGTAAAGATATTACCTGCCAATTTAAATCCTCCATTTGTTTTGTGGAGCTTTAGTTTTTTGACTCATTTCAGCTATTCAAATGCATTACTGTTCTGGTTTTTCTTTTCTTTTATTTTGGGAATAATTGGTATCACCATTACATTTTATTATGCTTTTTCCATGCGATTTTTGCAGAAGAATTATGTAAATCTATACCTACTTTATTTCGCATTTTTTCCGACCTTAATGAATTTTGTTACTCAGCAGTTTGGCTGCATTTTATTGTTTTTCATCATGCTGGGTTATTATTTTTATTTGAATCGGCGTGACTATTTTGCAGGGATATTATGGGGCATTATTATTGCGATTAAATTGTTTCCTGGACTGTTATTTTTCTATGTTTTAAAACAACGCCGTCAACGTGTTCTTCTGAGCATGTTCGTTACACTCTTAATTGCCGTATTTATTCCCACGCTGGTTTATGGTCCAGTGATTTATAATCAATATTTCAAAATGATGAGTAATGTATTTTGGTATGGTGATGATTGGAATGCTTCAATTTATGGTTTTATTTTTCGTCTATTTTTTGGTGGCGAAATACTCCCTAATATGTCGTATTTAGTACCAATAAATCTTGTTTATGGCATTTTATTTGTTATGTTACTTTTATGGTATTGGCAAAATCTCGGACCAACTGATAACGATCGGATAAACCATCAGCCTTTTTGCTTGACTCTGGCTATGATGTTACTTATGAGTCCTTTTGGTTGGGTTTATTATTTTCCTTTATTAATTTTGCCCATGACACTTATTTGGTTTGCAGCCTTAGAGAAACAAAATACTCCTACAAAAACAATGATTATTTGGCTTTTATGTCTTTTTCTCATCAATTTTCCTGTTGATTATGTGAACAGTAAAGAAATGCATAATTTACTGGTACGAATTAGTTTTTTTTCCACCTTTTTTTATGGTTTATTACTTATAATTTATCTTTTAGTTCAAAGAAAAGAAATCTATGGAAATAATGAAATACAGTGTGATGGAGTAAAGCATTACTCGATATCTGCAATAAACAGTATTTTTATATTTGGTGTGTTTGTTCCAATCATATATTACCTTGTGCGTTTGTTAAATTTGCATTTGAATTTAGGGTTACCCTAAGTTCAAATGCAAAGAAGCAGTACTCAATGCACTTGAAACAGGAGCAAACTATTCTTAAACCTCTTGGATTATAGAGTTCCTGGAGTAGATAAAGTATGTCTAAAGGACAATGCCTGTTGTAGATGAATTTTAGAAACCTGACTGCTTTCCTTCATATCCGCTATAGTGCGTGCAACTTTCAATAAGCGATGATACCCTCGAGCAGAAAGTTTGAATTGCAGCATCGATTGACGTAAGAAATCTTGTTCTTGAGAACCTAATGCACAAATCTTTTCACAAATGTTGGCGCTTAAATAGGCATTGAGACAATTTTGTCGCTCCTTTTGTATTGTTCGTACTTTGATAACGTGTTCTCGAATTATTTCACTTTGTTTAATAGGGTTAATATTCGGAGCAACTAATTCTTCCTGTGTTAGCGCTTGGACCGTGATATGCATATCAATGCGATCCAATAAAGGGGCTGAAATCTTCGCATGATAACGCTTAATACGATCAGGGCTGCATAAGCAGTTTGCTTGAGGATTACCCCATTGTCCACATGGGCAAGGATTCATTGCTGCGATGAACTGAAATTGGGCGGGAAATTCTGTTTGCGCGGCGGCCCTTGAAATGCATATTGATCCTGATTCAAGCGGTTGTCTTAGAGTTTCTAGAACTTGCCGGTTAAATTCCGGTAATTCATCAAGAAATAAAACCCCATGATGTGCTAGAGAGATTTCTCCTGGCTTAGGTGGGTTTCCTCCACCTACTAGAGATACCGGTGATGCAGTATGATGTGGGGCTCGAAAGGGCGGTGAACGCCATTCACTAAAGTCAGGTAATTTACCTCGTATGGAATTAATGACCACACACTCCAGGGCTTCTGTTTCAGATAATTGAGGTAGTAAGGTATTAAATCGCTTTGCTAACATCGTCTTGCCGCTTCCAGGAGCCCCACTTAGCAAAATACTGTGACCACCACACGCTGCAATTTCCATTGCTTTTTTCGCATGAAACTGTCCTTTGATATCAGACCAGTCCATCGTGTATTGTGTGGCGCATGACTCTGGCTTTGGTGGTAGGGGGTGCAATGAAGTTCCTTGGCAAAGGTAGCTGCATACTTCACGTAAATTGTTCGCACTATAAATGTTTTGATAGCCGGTTAATGAGGCCTCATGAGCATTAGCACTGGCAATAATCAGTAAACTTTCGTTTTTATATGCAGCTAATACCGCAGGAATAATAGCGGAAATACCTCGAAGTTCTCCACTTAAGGCAAGTTCTGCTATAAATTCATGGTTGGCCAGTTGATTTTTGGGAATTTGATTTGATGCCGCAAGAATTCCAAGAGCGATTGGTAAATCAAAACCACTTCCAGTTTTAGGTAAATCGGCCGGCCCCAGGTTCACGGTGATTTTGCGGCAGGGAAACTCAAACTGGCTATTAATAATCGCGGAACGAACTCGATCCTTGCTTTCTTTCACTGCAGTTTCGGCAAGGCCTACGATTGTAAATCCAGGTAAACCATTTGATAAATGAACTTCTACTGACACGGGTTGTGCCAATATCCCAACAGTACTACGTGTTTTAGTAAACGCCAGATTCATTGCTTATTCCTGTGATGTTGGACTAATTGAACGGCAAACCTTCCTATTGCCGCTTAAACTACTCTGTAATTATTTTTGATCTTTATTAAGCTGGGTCATTAACATGTCGACTTGCTTTTGAAGTTGCTCTACTTTTTCACGAGTTCGCGCCAGAACTTTGGTTTGTACATCAAACTCTTCACGCGTAATAAGTTCCATATGAGAAAAGGTAGCTTGCAGTACTTCTTTAAATTTTTGTTGAATGTCTTTTTCAATATTTTGTAGACTTGGGGGAAGAGCTGAAAAAAGTTTTTTTGCTAAATCATCAAATTGTTTGGGGTCGAACATAATCACTCCATGTTTGGTTTTGCAAAGAGTCTAACAAAAGTATAATCACAGCGGAATATATTATGAAAATGATTATGGCAATTATTAAGCCTTTTAAATTAGATGATGTTCATGAGGCGTTAATGGAAATTGGAGTACCGGGAATAACCATTTCTGAAACACGGGGTTTTGGGCGACAAAAAGGGCACACTGAATTATATCGTGGGGCTGAATATGTAGTAGATTTTCTTCCCAAAATTAAAATTGAACTCGCATTACCAGACGATATGGTTGAAGCTGCAATTGAAGCAATTTGCAAGTCTGCATATACCGGTAAGATAGGGGATGGCAAAATCTTTGTTTATGAATTGCAACAAGTAGTTCGTGTGCGTACCGGGGAGATCAATGCAGATGCTTTAACCTAAAACTAGAGTCATCCACCATACCAATAAATGGCACGTTGGGTTATTACGGCGTTAAGCTGAATATCCCAAGGTTCTGGTTCGAGGTACTCATCAACACGCTGAAATTGGTACGCTACGCCAAATAAGGGACAATTCTCTTTGCCTTTGAACGTTCGATCGTAATAACCAGCACCCATGCCAAGACGATTACACCGTACGTCAAAAGCAACTAACGGAATTAAGGCCAAATCCAATTTTTCTACAGGGATTGCTAAATCAGCACTAACATTAGGCTCAGAAATCCCATAGCGATTCTTTTGAAAAGGGGTATCTGTTGTTGCAGGTAAAAAAGAAAGGGTTAAATCTTCATTGAGGACAGGAAAATAACAGATTTTTCCTTGTAAGAGCGCATTTTTCCATAGTTCATCTAAATCGATTTCGCCATTTACCGCAAAATAAAGTGCTATATGCTGGGCATTACGATATTGTTCCAGCAAGCGAATGCGGGTACATACTTGACTTGAAGCTGTGGCGCGATACGAAACAGATATCTTGGAGCGTATTTGTTTCATCGTATCTCTTAAAGCCTTCTTGATGTAATCTTCCATACGGTATCAATGTTTTGTGCTTATTAAATTATTGATTCTTTATTGTAAAAATTCAAGGTCTTGAAATCCTCTGAAAAATTTGCCAATCTCAAATCTGAAGGAATTGCTATTTTTTTTTAAAAAAAACTAGTCAAAATAGAAAAAATAAGGTATATAAGCCGTCCTGGTTTTTAGATCCTTTTGGATGGGTTCTAGGTACAGTATAACTCATTGAGAGAATGGTATGAGTGATTTATTTGAAGATGATGATGCTGTTGTAGAAGTCGAAGAAGACTTCGTTGATGTTGATAGTGAATTGGATGTTGATGCAGAAGTTATGGACACTGTTCCTCGTGGTTTGGATGCACGTAGGCGATTGGAAAATATGTTAGATGAAAAACGTTTACGTGATGAACTGGACGATTTTGGAGATTATTAAACCTGACTCGTCAGTAAACATTCGTAGTAAATTTAACTGGCAAATTAGGGTTAAGTACCGTTTATGATACGAACACGAGTACTCACAGAAGGGGAATGCAATTTTCTATTTCCAATAGATGATCGCATCTTTTTGGGCGAGGGTTTGTTTGAAACACTTAGAGTAGAAGAAGCTAAACCATGTTATGCTTATTTGCATTGGCAGCGGTTAACTGACTCGGCGCGAAAATTGGATATCCCCTTCGATCTTTCTTTTGAGCATTGGTTAGAACATCTGCTCAATAAAATTAAACAAGATAATTTGTATCATGGCGGTATTAAAGCGATTTTAAGTGGTGGTTCCGCGCCTAGAGGTTTAGCTGCACGAGGTCAGGTAAGTCAGCTTGCATTTCAAGCTTTTAATTATTCTGTAGAAACCCATCCACAGCGATTGGTTAGTGCTTCATGGCTAAGAGATGGAACCAATCCCATATATCAAGTTAAATCAGTCAATTATTTGGAGGCAATACTTGCTCGCCGTCAAGCAATTGCGGCAGCTGCTGATGATGCTTTATTTTTTAACTTGCAGCATCATGCGACCGAAACTACATGTGCTAACTTATTTTTGATCCACGATAATTGTTTGCTCACTCCTCCTGTAGCAGATGGTGTACTTCCTGGTATTACTCGCTCAAGACTTCTTCAACATTCCAAACAACAAGGCATAACTTGTATGGAAGTTTCTGTGACAAGAGCAATGTTAAGGGAAGCAGAAGCCCTTTTTGTAACTAATTCTTTACAGGGTATTCGCCCGGTACTTTCTTGGGATGATGTTGTTTTTGCAGTAAATCATCCATTGCTTAATCAATTATCTTCTTCTCTGCATTTTGAAAACCGAAGTGATTAAAATGCAACAACTTGATAACACACAACAGCAATAGAACTAGACCCGCGATTAGAATTACACTGTTTTTATAAAATATTTCTTGTTTTAAAATCCCCATCCCTGCATAACCTAAATAGGTATAAACAATTTCAGCTGGAATAAGAAAAATAAAAGTAGTGAGCAGATAAGATCGAAATTTTATCGTGGTTATCCCCAAACCACAATTAACTATATTAAATGGAATAATTGGAACTAAGCGCAGAAAAGCAACAACCACCCATCCTTTTTGCTCTACTGCAGAAATGAGTTTGCTTAACTTTTCTCCTTTTCTTTGGGAAAACCAATTATAAATTAAATGTCGGGTAATTAAGAAAGAGAATGCAGCACCGCTTGTTGCACCCAACAAATTGAGTAGGGTGCCGAAAAATGGACCGAAAAGTGCACCTCCCGCCAAGGTGATCACCATTGTTGGCAAAAACATAATGGTTGCAAGACAATATATAATTAAAAAGAGAATGGGTGCAATCCAGCCAAGCTGCTCAATCCAGTTAATGATTTCATTTGAATAGTTATAAAAAAAGATGGCAGTCGTAATTAGAGACACCAAGGCTAAAACTATGAAGATTGTCTTAATAGGATGAATGATTCGGCAGTTCATAGGATTTATTTTTTTATGGGATAAATCGGTGTTTGTAATCGTTATAGTCCTCAACAATCAATTGATTAAGAAAGTCTATTACACCTGGCAATCGGTTGCAATCATTGAAAAATAATGTTTGATTGGGTATAACCAAGAGCGGTTTTTTATATGAGAAACAAAAACATGGAACAAGTTATGTGGATGGAAAGACAAAAGCAACGTGCGCGTAGATGGATTAGAGCAATCTTAACCTACTGCTTTAAAGTAGAGCTGCGTGGAACTTATCAGCCCGAACCTAACTCAGTGATTATTGCAAATAGAACTTCAAAAATTGATTTGCTTTTGCTTGCTGTATTTTTGCCTGAGCAATTAACTGTAGCGTTTCCTCCGCGATCAGCAGGTAGGCTCTGGATGAAAATAATGATGCTTTTTGCCGATGTCATTGTCATCGACTCTACCAATGCTTTTGCAGCAAGAGCTTTAATCAAAGCGATACGCGAAGGGAAGCGTTGTGTTATTTTTCCACAGGGAATAGGATTGCAGGAAGAGAGCTTGAAGGTTTTTGATGCCCCAGGAATGGTACTACAAAAAGCTGGAGCCTCAGTTATCCCGATACGTATCGATGGGGCACAACACAGTATTTTTTCTATAAGTAAAGATAAGCATCGTACGTATTTATTTCCCAAAATTATTTTGCATGTATTGCCAACACAATCCTATATACAGAAGGAAAATACGCCTCTTGACCGAAATGCTATGAGCACACGTTTGTTTCAATTAATTAGTGAGCTTACTTTTGCGAATAGCTATCAACCCATGTCAATGTTTGAAGCACTCATTCAAGGAACCGTATTAGGAACAAAGAATAAAGCAAAAATTGAAGACGCAAATCGTGCACCTTTAACTTCCAAACAATTTCTTGCTCGTTGTTTTATATTAGGCCGACAAATTAAGGAGCAAACTCAAGTGGGAGAGCATGTCGGTATCATGCTGCCTACAACGATTGCGGGGATGGTCACCTTTTTTGCTTTACATGCATATCGGCGCATTCCAGCGATGTTGAATTTTAGCTTGGGACTTCATAATTTATTAGCTACATGTAATGTTGCTGAAGTCAAAACTATTTATACGGCAAGACAATTTATTGATTCAGCAAAACTAGAAAGTATAGTCGAAGGATTACAGAACGCAGGGATAAAGATTTATTTCCTCGAAGATTTTAAGTCTTCCATTAACTTGGGTCATAAACTTTCCGGGATATTCAAAGGGATGTTTCCTTCTCGTGCATATAAGTTAATTGGTGATCCTGTTTCTCCGGAGGAACCAGGAGTTATATTATTTACTTCGGGCTCAGAAGGACTTCCAAAGGGGGTTGTTTTAACTCATTCTAATTTACTGGCAAATTGTTGCCAGTTAACTTCGCGAGTGGATTTCTCTTCTCATGATAAATTTTTCAATGCGTTACCCATATTTCATTGTTTTGGATTAACAACGGGTTCAATTCTTCCGCTAATACAGGGAATTAGTTGCTTTTATTATCCATCTCCTTTGCATTATAAAATAATTCCGGGATTGATTTATCAAACCGGTGCTACCATTATGCTTGGCACGGATACCTTTTTAACAGGCTATGCTCGAGTTGCAGAACGACATGATTTCAGCAGTGTACGCTATATTTTTGCTGGCGCGGAAAAAGTGAAGCCGGAAACAATTCGACACTGGATAGATGCTTTTGGAGTTAAAGTCTATGAAGGGTATGGCGCAACAGAGGCTGCACCAGTGATTTCCATGAATTGTCCTTTGGCTTCTATACCAGGTAGTGTGGGAATGTTGTTGCCTTCCATGGAAAGTCGAATTCAGCCCGTAGATGGCATCGCTGAAGGCGGCCGGTTAATATTGCGTGGTCCTAATGTCATGAAAGGTTATCTTTCGTCTGAAAAGCCGGGAACGATTATTGCGACTGAAGATGGGTGGCATGATACGGGTGATATCGTCACTATGAATGAAGAAGGATTCATTACGATTGCAGGTCGGGCAAAACGTTTTGCGAAAATAGCAGGGGAAATGGTTTCTCTTACTGCAGTAGAGGGTGTTGCTGCCTCAATTTGGCCTGAGTTGTTACATGCCGCAGTAAGCAAGAAAAGTCCAAAAAAAGGAGAGCAAATAATATTATATAGTGAGGCTGAGAGTGCGGATAAAGTGAGTTTTGTTAAGAGAATAAAGGAGCTGAATTATTCAGAATTACTGATTCCCCATCAAATTGTACCAGGAAGCAAGATTCCTGTTTTACCTTCAGGAAAAATTGACTATGTAACTATTGAAAATGAATTAATTCAAGCCTAGATTCGATTTTTCAAAATGTTCTTAATACCACCAGGCATTATAATCAGTTTTCGGACAAGTGCTCGTTCCTGTTTGGATACAATGTCCCAAGCCATCATCGCAACACTTTGTATCACAATTACTTAATAGAATAGATGAGCCGGCGATAATTAAGGCAACTATTATTTTTTTCATTTTTCTCGGCCTCACTTGCACATTTGTATCCTCTATGATTTTATGCTAGACCATGGGCAAGGTGTTTTCCATTTTTTATTATTGATAATTTATGTTTTTTAAACAGATACATAGCAATTAAATAAAGTCAGCGGTACTATATTTTTATAAAAGCTAGGAGAATTTTAATTACAGGTATTTGTGATGCGACGAACATCCGGATTTACCCTTATTGAACTGATTGTCATCATTTTGATTGTTACCCTTATGGCGGTTTATTATGGGATAAAAACTCCATCAGTTTCACTTTACAGTTTGTCCTCCATAACAGAACAATTAAGACGAGATATACGTTATACCCAAACTTTGGCGAGCAGTTTAAATACAAATTATAGTATTATTCTTTCAACAAACAGTTATACCATTTCTCCAAATCCTCCTAATGGCGCATACTCTGTGAGTATGCCTACAGGAATCACACTGTCTTCTGTGAGCATTACGTTTAATTCAATGGGGGCGCCTGAGTCAGGCGCAATAATTACAATTACAGCATCTGGAGTCGGTACCAGCACGCTTACAGTTTCTGCAGAAACGGGGTTCGTGAATGGGTAAGCAATCTGGATTTTTAATGATGGTTATTGCTATTTTACTTGTTGTTGTAGCAGGGCTTGCGACAGCGTTTGTCTCGATGATTGTTAGCGGTACCAATTCAGCTATAAGTACTATATCCGCAAATAATGCCTATGATTTAGCTAAAACGGGCATTGAACATGGTAATTACCAGTTATCCCTTGGAGTTTGCAATAATGCGTGGAGTTCAATTGTCACTGTTACGGATCAAGGGGAATACCAATACAGTTGCAGTCAAAATCAAGCCACAACAACGATTACTAGTCCTCTGACGGCGACCTCTTCTTTTATTCCAGTTGCTTCAGTTGCTAACTTCGGAGCCTTTGGAGCCATAACCATTGATTCAGAAATGATTTATTATGATGGAATAAGCGGAAATACCTTGCTCAATCTGCGACGAGGACAAAATGGAACAATCGCGGCAGCTCACCTTTCCGGCGCGATAGCAAGTCAGTCACAATACATCATTAGCAGTCAAGGTGGTGCCCCTTCTCTAGATGCGCCTAATGGCAAGGTAACGCTTAATCAAGCAGTATTATTGTTTCAAGGAGGAGCTTACTATGCAGTGGGAACACAGGGTACGAACGGTATTATTCTTAAATATGATGGTGCCTCGTGGTTAACGGTGCTGACAGCAGGTGGGGTTACTCTTCGGGGTGTAGAAATCAGCTCTAGTTATGGCTTGGCTGTAGGTTCTACTGCCACTAATGAGGGCTACATCTATCAATTTAATGGCGGGTCATGGGCTTTATTAGGAACAGTTAGCGATTCAAATTTTATGGCAGTTTCATGTGATATCCCAAACAATCCAGCCCTTTGTTGGATAGTAGGACAAAGCAAAAGTCCACCGTGGCCACTCATGTATTATACAGGAACTGGCCTACCTTATAACATGAAAGGAATGGGGAGTGTGCCAGTTTCAAGTGTGAGTTGTGTTAATGATATTTGTATGGCTACACTTCCTAATGATCTTTATCGCTTTCCGATAAACTCCACTAGCCCATTTGATAATCGGACTAATATAGGAGGTACTTTAAATAGTATTGATTGCGTGCAAGCCAATAGTTGTGTACTTGTGCGCAGCGTTGGTGCGGTTCATTATTTTAATGGTAGTGGATGGAATAGTGCTTTTATTAGTGGTCAGTCTCTAAATGAAGTGCATTGCCCAAGCACCGGTAACTGTATTGTTGTAGGAAATAATGGTGTCATTTTTAATTGCAGTCTTCCTATTACCTCCAATGCATCTTGTGTGGCTCAAACATCACCTGGAACACTTAATTTACGTGGTGTGCATTGTAATGCCCCGAGCGATTGTTTGGCTGTGGGTACGGGTACTGTAGCATACCGCTATATAGGTGGTGTTTGGACTGCTATTTCTCTTCCTACGAGTTATACTCTTAATTCAGTAAGTGGAACCGGCTCGGGAACTGTGTCGGGAGTAATTCCTACTGTATTGCATAATCAATGAGGAAAAGACATGCCAAAGCAGAAACAGAGCGGTTTCTCTATCATTGAGCTGATTGTTTTTATAGTAACCATGGGGATTATTGTAAGCGGATTATTGATTGGTATAAATCAGGCACAACGGTACAGCGGCATACCTAGAACAACACCTCAAGCAAGTTTTTTAGCGAATGCACGTATGCAAATCATATTAATGAATCGTGATATAAATGGTTATACTGCCCTGGACGATCCGTGTACCAGTACACCAAGTCTTGATATATGTACGGTATTATCGAATTATGCTTTAGAAAATGATTTTGCTGTGAGTCCCCCTGTTATTGCAGGCTCCAATCCAAAAACAATTACTCTTAATGTAACGGGTTCCGGGAATGCTTCGATTAATGCAAGTGTATATAATTATGCGAACAATTAAAGGATTTACGCTTATTGAAATGCTTATTGTGATGATTACGACAGGTGTGGTTTTGTCTGCAGTATCTCTTATGTTAAGTGCGGGTTTTACTAACTATTTTACAGGAGTAAAAGTTACCGCGTTAACCAATCAGGCTACCATTGCTATGGCACGTATGACTAAAGAGTTACAACAGGCAAATCGTTTTTCAGCAATCAATCCAACCGAGGTGTCATTTACCACTACAGGTGGCTCTACTATATCTTATAGTTGGTCTAGCCCGATTTTGACGCGAACAGGTGCTTCCGCTCAGACACTCAGTAACCAAGTAACCAGTTTCTCACTTACTTATTATCAATCTAATTTTGCTTCAACTACAACCTTGACGGCTGTTCGTGCTGTCACGATAAATATGATCTTAAGCAACGGTAGTGAACGCGTTGCTATGGTCAATACTGTTTACCTGAGTAATATGTCATAAGCATATTTTCCTGCATTAATAATTATCAATTTTTTCAATCGACAATTGAACGTAGCTCAGTTTATACTGCCATTCATGAACAATGATCAGGATGATCCATGTTTGGATTAGGTAAATTTAAATCACCTCAACCTCTATCTTGCTTTCTTAGTGATTTCGGATATTCGCTTGTTGGCTTGGCTGATAATCAGCACATCCTCTTCTGTGAGGAGCATTACTTCCCTGAACCATCTCCTGTTGATATTGCTAAATGTTTGGAAGACGATGTTTATAAACATCATTTGGTTGGACGCCCATGCCAAGTGGTTCTTTCCCCAAGCCTTTACCAGTTGCTATTAATAGATACACCCGAAGTCCCCGAAAATGAACTGGCTAAAGCACTACGTTGGCAACTTAAGGGGTTAGTCGATTATCCCTTAAATGATATCGTTGTAGATGTTTTTACGGTGCCGCCACATGGTGCGGGTAGCAAAAGGAAAAAAGCTTTTGTTGCGGTGACATTGCAGTCTGCATTACTAAGTCATGTTTCCATGATGGAAAGTTGTCTATTAAATGTTACGGGAGTCAGCATTAGTGAGTTGGCTTTAAGCAAACTTTTATCACTTGAGCCAATATCAACTGAGGTTCCATTCATAGTCATTAGTTATGATGATGAGAACTGTCAACATCATGTATATTATATGGGAGACTTGTATCTGTTCCGTACTTTACCTATGAGTAAAACCATTATACAACCTCATAATTCTGCGAATCAGAATATGTTGTTAGAAATTCAGCGTAGTATTGACTATTGTTTGATGGAACTCAAACTTCCTGAACCAAAACAAATTTTTTTCACTCCCAGTTTTTATAAAGCTACAGATCTGCTCTCCTATTTACAAGCAGAACTTAATAAGGAAGTAAGATTATTAGATATTAATTTACTTTTTATGTCTGAACCGGTCGCTCCTGAAATTCTGGAAAAGGTTTTTTATGCTATTGGCGGAGCCCTAATGCTCTTGGATAGGGAAAGTGAATCATGAGTCAATCTATAAATTTTCTAAAGGGGCTTCCCAAAAGCTCCAGTCGATTGCCTGCATCATTAATGGGTTTGATAGTACTCATTACCTTGGTAAGTTTAGCTATTATTTCCGTTGTTCTTGAGTTAATTAATTTTCAAGCTTATAAATCACTTAGGATGGCTCAAAAGAGCTTATTGTATGCACAAGAAGATTACAAGAAAATGACAAAGGATTATCCCTTGCTAGTTAGCGATATTCCTTTTGTAACTCGCGTTAAAAATCTTGAGAAAAAACTGCAAGCCAAGAAAGTAGAACTTAATTCACTGGAGCACCTCGTTGTTCGGCGCGGATTTTCTGAATACATGTTTGATTTGGCTCAAACAACCTCAAATACTTTATGGCTAAATCAAATTCAAATTGATCATGATTCCAATAACATTACCTTAAATGGATACGCCATTCATCCAGATTCAGTATCGGAACTTATGAGTCAGCTATCAACTACCAACTCTTTCAAAAATGTTATCTTTAAATTGTTTTTTGTAAAAACAATTAAAAATCATCCTTATTTGAAGTTCTCTATTGCTACCTATGCTCTTGGGTCACAGGAAGAGGCAATTCCTGAACAAACTGCTCAGGATCAAAAAGCCCAGGGAGTACAGTGAATGGATCTAAAGTTTTTTTATGCAAAGCAATTATATTTATTAAAACAAAAAATTGATCACTTGAGTGAGCGAGACAGAATACTGCTACTAATCATTACCATAGTTGCTCTTCTTTTCTTATGGTTTTTTGCTGTTGTAAAGCCAATATTAAACTCAAAATATCAAAAAGAACAACAAGCGCATAAAATTGACAAGCAGATTACTATATTGACACAGAAAAAGAAGATTGTTGAAATTCTGATCAGCAACCCAGAAACAGTAAAAGTTATTACCCAGTTTAAAGAGTTAACTACTGAGATTACTATGCTCGATAAAGAAATCATTCGTTATAATAAGCGCTATATAGCGGAACGTGATTTGGCAAAGCTACTGCATGATATGTTAAAACAAACAATGGGGGTAACCATCGAGAATTTTGGTACGGTTACACCGCTACCTTCCTCATCGCCAATAAACCAGCAAACGAGTAATACTGCAACACCTAAAACATCTTCTGTTCAAACGCCAGCACTTCCATTTACCATACAAGCGAATCATTACCGTCTCATTATGCGGGGTACTTATTTCCCAGTGATGAGGTATTTGCAACGTCTGGAACAATTACCCTGGCAGCTTTATTGGGACAAATTTGATTATACGGTAACGAAATATCCACAAGGGCTAGTAACGGTCGATTTTTACACTTTAAAACCCAAAAGTGCTCAACTGATAATAAATAAAGGACAAAATCAATGAGCCTAAAAAAACAATCGATAATCTTTTTCTTTTTTGGGTTTAACTTAATTAATATGAGTTATGCTGCGTTACACGATCCGACAAAACCCATTATAAGCCCCTTAGTTCATGAATCATCAGCAGACGAGGATGATTTTAATTTGCAAAGTATTTTGATTGGGCCAATGAGGCGATTGGCTATGATTAATGGACAAATCGTAGGAACAGGAAGTAACATTCAGGGAGCACGCGTTCTTGCTATTGATAAAAATCATGTGGTATTGTTCTACGCGGGACATAGAAAGATTCTATATTTATTTGGCAAACGCTTGTGGAAGACTCATTGATGAGAAGAGGGATCATAGTTTTTATTTCTTTATTTCTTGCCGCCTGCAACACTCATGCACCAATAAAGGGAACCGCTATTGATGAGATGAACAAGGTGATGCAACAAGCTGTTGCCAATAATAAAATAGTTATGAAATCAGATCATACCAAGGGACGAGGAAGCCCAGTCAGAGCATTGCTTCCAAGTCTGAAAATCCGTGATGCAAGATCACAAGGTGGTCCCCAACGTTTTGATATAGCGGTTAAAAATGTGCCCGCACAAGCCTTTTATATGGGATTGGTTGCCGATACGTCAACCAACATGGTAGTAAGTCCGGAGATTAAAGGGAATGTTACCCTAAGTATGAAACGGGTTACTGTAGAACAGGTCCTGCAAGCACTAGAGGATGCATATGGTTATTCCTTTAATGCGATTCCTGGTGGATATGAAATCTTACCTAACACGTTAAGAACTCAAATTTTCAAAGTCAACTATCTTGAATTAGAACGAAAAAGTCGTTCAAGCATGACTGTAAGTTCAGGTGAAGTGACCAATGCGGGCTCTCCTGGTGGCTCAAGTACAGGAACCTCGGTTTCTGGTGGCAATATTTCTGGAGTACTTAGTAACGGTAATCAAAACTACAGTGCTGTAGTAGGTGATGTTGAAACCAAAAGTAATATCGATTTTTGGAAGTCACTTGAAAATACTGTCAAAAAGATGGTCGGTAAAGAGGAAGGTCGCTCTGTAACGGTCAATAAAATGGCTGGTTTAGTTGTGGTTCACGCCGAACCCCGAGAGCTCAAACATGTTGAGCGTTATCTGGACATGGTGCAAAACAGCATGGACCGGCAAGTGATTCTTGAAGCTAAAATCCTGGAGGTCAATTTGACCAATCAATTCCAAATGGGGATTGATTGGAAAATTTTTGGATCCAGGCTCAACGCTTTAAGTAATTTCCCAGAGGTTGATATTTCTCAATCAAGTTTTCCTAAAGCGTTTGATGTCGACATTCACTGGAATCCTCAAGATTTTACATCGGTGATTCAGGCATTAGAAACCCAAGGGAATGTTCAGGTGCTTTCAAGCCCACGCGTTACAGCTATGAATAATCAAAGCGCAGCGATAAAAGTAGGGTTTGATGAATTTTTTGTAACCAACGTATCCCAAAATCAAAATATTGTCACTTCAAGCCTTGTGACTCAACCTATGTTAAATGTTAATTTGACTCCTTTTTTCTCAGGTATTACTTTGGATGTTACGCCGCAAATTGACGCCAATGGTCAAGTTACTTTACATATACATCCTACTGTAAGCTTGGTAAAAGACCAACGTAAGGTGATTGACTTAGGAACTCAAGGTGGGATATTGGATTTACCTTTAGCCAATAGCACCATTCGTGAATCAGATACAATGGTGCACGCTAAAAACGGCCAAGTCGTAGTTATTGGTGGTTTGATGCAAGATACAACCACGGAGGGAATAGGCCAGTTGCCCTGGTTTGGCAATATTCCGTTTCTAGGAACTTTAGTGCGCGCGACAAAGCAAGACTCTCAAAAAACTGAACTTGTCATTTTATTGAGACCAACTATTGTGAATGGGAGAAGCACAAATAAAGACATTACGGTGTCGGCGCGTCGTGTTTCGAGCCTTAAACGTGGTTTTCATATTGGTGGTAGACCTGATGTTTATGGTACTCAGGGTGAAGTTCCTGTTATGTTAGGACCCAAATCTACTGAGAACTTAGGTACGCGCTAAAAGGGAGAGGCAATGTATTTAGAACATTTTAAATTGCATAAAGCACCATTTACGCTCACGCCTAATACGGAGTTTTTTTGTGAACTCCCAACCCACAAAGAAGCGTTGAATGTACTGCTGCTTAGTTTGGCTCAAGGTGAGGGCTTTATTAAAATTATCGGCGAGGTAGGGACAGGAAAAACTTTGTTGTGCAGATTATTACTTAACTACTTATCTGAAGAATACGTCACTGCCTATATTCCTAATCCGGATCAAACCGCGGAAGGCTTACGACTTTCTCTTGCCCATGAGTTAGGCATGCAACCTGACGAAGGTTGGACACAATATCAATTGCTGGAGGCAATTAATCGATGTTTATTAGAATTGCACCGAGCCGGCAAAAAAACAGTACTGATTATTGATGAGGCTCAGTTTTTATCTGACGAATGTTTGGAAGCGGTTCGACTTTTGACTAATTTGGAAACTGAAGAACATAAATTACTACAAGTAGTTCTTTTTGGCCAACCCGAATTAAATACTAAACTTGAGCAATCGGGCTTGCGACAATTAAAACAACGTATTACTTTTTCTTATCATCTACAACCTTTAGCGCGTCATGAACTGGATAAATATTTGAATCATAGGATGGCACGAGCTGGGTATACTTATGGCTCTGTTTTTACTCAAAAAGCGCAAAAACTCTTATATCGTGCAAGCCAGGGCTTACCAAGATTGTTAAATATTCTGTGCCATAAGTCACTTTTAGTCGCTTATGGGCAAGGCAAGAATCAAGTGGATGGTCACGCGGTACGGCGGGCCATAATTGATACATTAAGTTCTACACGCTTAGAATGGATTTATTCATTATTAATCTACTCTGGAATCGGAGTACTAGGGCTTAGCGTTATTTTAATGATGTATTGGACCTATGGACTATATCTATGAGTTTGCTTAATGAAATGTTACATGATCTTGCGAAGCAAAAGCACACAAAGCAAGCCACACCTTTATTTATGCCGGTACCTCTTCGAAATAAAGGAGCAAGTAAGAAAATTTTATTAGGTCTTGCATTGGTCACATTAACTTTGTTCCTTTTTTTGCTTCATAAGCATTCAGCAAAAATGAACGTTCAAGCAACACAAAGTGTTCCTGAGGCAGAAATTAATAGCTTTGATGCAACAATCAAGTTGGAACCTATAGTCCAAGCTGCTGTTACCACTGTTTCAGAACCAGTCAAACGTGTAAGTTATATTGAGCCATTGGCGTCTGTTGCATCACAGCGAGTTGCTATTCAATTACCTGTCGCAACAGATGCACTGAGCAATTGGGTAGATAATCAAAGTGAGCCATCTGCAGCTGTAGTAAATAAAGTATATACGCCTCAAACTCTTGAGGAATGGCATGATGCCCAGTTAAATAAAGCGCTTGAAGCCATAGACAAAGGGTTTGATCAAGAAGCGATAACCCTATTGCGAGAAATCCTGACTAGGGTGCCTAATGCATCTGATGTTCGAGAAAATTTAGCTTCACTTTATTTGACCTATGGGGATTTTGCTCACGCAGCTGAAATCGTGAATGAAGGGCTTCGATACACTCCTGCTGATACGGCCCTTATTACTATCAAAGCAAGATTATTTCTTGATCAAGGAAAAGCCATGGAGGCCATTAACCTTTTATCAAAATACCGACCCTCTATGACGTCTTATCCTGATTTTTATGGCACTTTGGCGGCAGCGCTGCAATCTGAAGGCCGGATTCTTGAATCAGGTAGTATTTATCGATCTTTGATACAAATTGATCCTAATGATGGTCGTTATTGGTTAGGTTATGCGATTGCGTTAGAACATAATAATAAAATGAATCAAGCTATTGAAGCATATCTTCGTGCGAGTCAAAACCCGGAAAGTGAGCCAACAGTACGCGATTATGCCGAAAATCGATTGAAAGTCTTACAGGGATAATTATGAAACGGATTCGACTTGGCGAATTATTGTTTAAGGAGAAGTTAATTTCTCAAGAAAGCTTGGATAAAGCCATTGAGTTACAAAGAAAGTCTGGAGGTAAATTAGGGCATATATTAGTTGATATGGGAGTAATTTCTGAAGAAGAGGTTTTAAACTTTATTGCCAATCAGCTAAAGATATCTTATATCGATTTAAATCATTATGAAATAGATAAAAGTTTGACTCATCTTCTACCTGAAATTTATGCTCGTCGTTATCGAGCTCTTATCATAAAAGAAGAGGATGGTGTTTTAATAGTAGGAATGTCTGATCCTCAAGATATTAATGCCTTTGATGCAATCTCAAAAATCTTAAAACGTCCAATTAGAATGGCCGTAGTTAGCGAATTGGCGCTCCTGAAAGTGTTCGATAGAGTTTATCGACATACACAAGAGATCACTAACTTTGCTCAAGAGCTTTCACATGAAAT
This sequence comes from Legionella qingyii, assembly GCF_003990155.1. Taxonomy (NCBI): domain Bacteria; kingdom Pseudomonadati; phylum Pseudomonadota; class Gammaproteobacteria; order Legionellales; family Legionellaceae; genus Legionella; species Legionella qingyii. The sequence continues at coordinate 64,723 of NZ_RZGX01000018.1, read as the reverse complement.
TTTAGAAGAATTTAAAGAGCAACAAGATGATTTATTCGATGAAGCACTAGAAAGCGAAGAGCAAGCTCCTGTCGTTAAACTGTTAAATTCTTTATTTCGCGATGCTGTCCAAGCACGTGCTTCTGACATTCATATTGAACCTGGTGAAAAATCGCTACGAATTCGCTTTCGAGTAGATGGAATATTAAATGAAAATATTTTAGATGAAAAACGTATCCTAGGTGCTTTGGTCCAACGTTTAAAACTTCGTGCTCACTTAGATATTGCTGAAAAACGTATTCCACAAGACGGACGTTTTAATTTTAAAATTAAAGGAAAATCATTTGATGTTCGTGTCTCAACACTCCCTACAGCGAATGGTGAATCTGTTGTCATGCGTTTATTAGATCAATCAACCCAGATTACGGACTTAAGTCAGTTAGGCATCGATCCTACAATGGTGAAACGCTTGGAGAATATTTATTCCAAACCCTATGGAATGCTTCTTGTTACTGGTCCCACAGGAAGCGGTAAAACCACTACATTATACAGTGTACTGCAGCGCATTAATTCTCCAGAACGTAAAATATTAACTGTCGAAGATCCTATTGAGTATAGGATTGAGCGAGTTAACCAAGTCCAAGTGAACCCCAAAATAGATCTTACTTTTGCTCGAGTTCTTCGTGCTATGCTTCGTCAAGACCCTGATGTCATTATGGTTGGAGAAATTCGTGATGCGGAAACAGCACAAATAGCTATGCGAGCTGCGATTACAGGACATTTGGTATTAGCTACATTACACACTAATGATGCTATGACTTCAGCCATGCGTTTAATTGACATGGGTGCAGAAGGTTATATGGTTGCAACAGCTGTTAAAGGAATTATAGGCCAACGATTGGTTCGTAATTTGTGTGATAATTGCTCCATCATTGAGCAACTTGAACCACATGAATCCGTTTGGCTTGAATCAATGAAGGTTGATTTAACTCTCCCATTTAAAAATGCTAAAGGATGTTCTGCTTGTAATTATCGTGGATTTTTAGGTCGAACAGGTGTCTATGAACTTTTGGAGTTAAATAAAGACATGTTAATGGCTTTAAGACATAATGACTCAAACAGCTTTGTCAAAGCAGCATTGGCTTGTGAAACTTATCGTCCGTTATCTGAATCAGTACTTGATTTAGTGACGCGAGGTACCACTTCAGTTTCTGAAGCAATACGTGTAGTCGGACAATTAGATGAAGAGTTTATGAGGCGGTAAATTGTACGATTGCAGTTTACAATGTTAAAAACGTGGAGTCTGGACGCTCATTAAAGCAGATCCAACATAGTACAAGCGTTTAGATTCAGGCCAGATCTTTTTTCAAGCTTCAATGGTTCACGTTACGAGTATAGTATTATTTTGATAAGGGACTACAAGGTATGCCAGAATATTACTTCAATGCCCGTGATCAACAGGGTAAAGCACTGAGTGGGCAACGAAATGCGATAAGTGCCGAAGATCTTGCCAATCAACTGATCAGTGAGGGCCTCATACCGCTAGATATCTCTGTAAGTACTGGAAAAAAATCAAGTACATCTAGTGTTTCGAGCACCAAGAAAAGTTGGTTTGACCCTAAAGTCACTTTAAATGATTTGCATATATTTTGTCACCAGATGTATTCACTAATTCATGCTGGGATTCCTATTGCTTCTGGAATAACACGGCTTGCCGAGACTACGCGCAATAAAACCTTAGCCGAGGCGCTGCAAAAAGTAGTTATCTCCTTAAATAAAGGCAGTTCACTGAATATGGCCATGAGGCAATTCCCAAACATTTTCTCTGATTTCTTTCTAAATTTAATTGTTATTGGAGAAAATACGGGTAATCTGGATAAGATTTTTCTCCATCTTGCCGAATATCTTGAGATGGAAGTGGATATTACAAAAAAAATCAAATCTGCTTTACGATATCCCCTAATGGTAATTGGAGCAATTATTATAGCATTGCTCATCATTAATGTTTTTGTTATCCCTGCCTTCGCTAAACTCTATGCAAATATGCATGGTATTTTACCATTGCCAACGCGCATACTCTTAACCACTTCCAATTTTATTATCCATTATTGGTATATTTTAATTGGCATCGTAGTGTTTGCTATATGGGCTATCAGATCTTATATCCATTCGCCTAAAGGAGCAGTTCAGTGGGGAAAATTCCAGCTTAAAATTCCGGTTATCGGATGGCTTATCCATCGTATATTACTTACGCGATTCGCCAGACTTCTTTCTCTGGTATTACGTGCGGGTATCACTGCTGTCGATGGTATTCAAATGGTAGGGGCATCAACTAATAATGCTTATATGTCTTTACGAATACAAGGAGTTACTGATTTAATAGCTAAAGGAAATACAATTTCATCAGCTATAGATAAAACCAATCTTTTCCCTCCTCTAATTATTCAGATGATCGTACTTGGGGAGGAGAGTGGTACCATTGATCATCTACTTGACGAGGTGGCAGAGTATTACCAACGTGAAATCAATTATGACATTGTTCGTATAAGTGACACTATTGAGCCTATTTTATTGGTAATCATTGGTGGCATGGTATTGATTCTTGCATTGGGAGTATTTTTACCGACATGGAACTTAGCTTCTTTGGTGAAACAACAATGATAGATATGAAAAAATTCTACTGTCTATCGTGGCTCCATAGTCTGATTTTAGTCATTTTAATTGCTATTCCTATAAGTCTATTTATACGTTTTTTAGATTTGACTCAGGCTTCCATAGAGGGAGCTTCTGTGTAGAGCACTCTTCTCAATATTCAGCTGATTCTTGAGCTATACTGTAAGAATAGGAGTTGTTACTTTTAAGATAGATTTGTTGCAGTGGTGCCATGACTAAGAACATTTGGGGAGCTGGTAGCTGGTAACAAATTACTTCAGACATAGTTAAAAATGGACTAACAAATTATTAAGGATACTTGAAATGAATAAGCAAAAAGGCTTTACTTTAATTGAGTTAGTTGTGGTGATGGTCATATTAGGAATTTTAGCTGCTTATGCAATTCCCAAATTTTATGATTTCAGCTCACAAGCAAATATTGCAGATCTGAATGGTTTAGCTGGAGCGTTAAACTCAGCTAATGTCACTGCTCATGGCGCCGCCTTAGCTACAGGACAAACTGGGGCTACCGGCTCAATCACTATGGAAGGTGCTACTGTTGGATTGGTTTATGGTTATCCATCCGCTGCGGGTATTGTGAATGCAATGAATGTATCAAGCGCTTTTGCTGTGTCTACGACAGGTACTGCAACAACTTACACACTCAAAACGAATTGCACGGTGGTATATACTCAAGCAACCAGTGCTACAACTCCTCCAACTGTGGTAGTGAACACTGGTGGATGTTAAATTTGAGTTCTTATTTGATAAAGTAGTCTAGGCAGCGCCCAAGCTACATTCACCCCATTTGCAAGCAAATGGGCTAATGAATATGAAATATAGTGTTGGGCGAAAATTTAGAAGAGGAGCCTGGATTTCACTTCGCTTCACTCTGCCTTCTCTTTTTTCAGAACATAACTACCTGGAGCGTCCATCACTGATTTTAATGGCAATTGGTTAAAATCAGGAGCGGGTATGAGTTTCCCTGAATGATTTTTTAACCATTTTAACCATTCTGGCCACCAAGAGCCTGGATGCTCTGTGGCTTGCTCAAGCCATTGTTCTGCATGGGCAGGGGAATGATTATTGACCTTATAGCCGTATTTTTTCATTTCAGGTGAATTGATAATTCCTGCTATATGTCCAGACCCACCAAGTACAAAACGTTTGGGGCCATTCATAAGTTGAAAGCCCAAATAAGTAGTTTTCCATGGAGCGATATGATCTTTTTCGGTAGAGAGGAAAAAGGTTGGTATATCAATGGCACTGATGTCAATTGGGGTATGATTGAGATGGATTTTACCTGGTTTTATCAGATCATTATGCAAATACATCCATCTTAAATATTGGGAATGCATTGTTGCTGGCATGTTGGTGGAATCTGAGTTCCAATACAATATGTCAAAAGGAACCGGGTTTTTACCGCGCAGATAATTTTTAATAAAGAAAGACCAAATTAAGTCATTTGCCCGGAGTGAGTTAAAACTTGAGGCCATGAATTTTCCGGCAAGATAACCTTTAGACTTCATTTCATCTTCCAGTTTTGCGATTTGTTGTTCATCAATAAAAACAGCAATATCACCTGGATCACTAAAATCAATCATAGACGCCAAAAAGGTTGCACTGCGAATGGAGTTGTCTTGTCGTGCTTTATTATAAGCAAGTAACATGGATAGAAGTGTTCCCCCAATACAAAAGCCCATAGTATTAACCTGCTTTATACCGAGTTGCTTTTGAATCATACTAATCGCGGTTAAAGGTCCTTCATTTAAATAGTCGTATAAACTTTTATGAGAGAAATTTGAACCTGGATTAACCCAAGAAATGATAAAAACAGTAATTCCTTGTTTGACTAACCACCCAACAAGCGAATTATGTGGACTTAAATCGAGAATATAATATTTGTTTATCCAGGGGGGGATAATAAGAAGAGGAATAGACTTTACTTTAGTGGTTTGAGGTGTATATTGAATCAGCTCCATTAGGCTGTTACGAAAGACTACCTTTCCCGGAGTAATGGCAAGGTTTTTACCGAGCTGGAATGCCTCAGTATCTGTCATTTTAATCATGAGACGCGGGGAGCCAACTTCTAGATCAGAAAGTAAATTATGAAGCCCATGCAATAAATTTTTGCCATGACTTTTCAATGTTTCATCCATGATCTGAGGATTAGTATGAAGAAAATTAGCTGGGGATAGTGCATCTAAATATTGCTTGGTAAAAAATTGGAGACGCTTCGCGGTATTTTTATCAGGGTATTCTATCCGTTGAAATAAAGTATTCATATGTTGACTGGCTAAAAGGTAATGCTGAGTTAACATATTAAAAAAAGGATTGTTTATCCAGTCTTCTTCATGAAAGCGTGGATCATTGATGGGCATGGGAGTCCCATTTAACCAATATTGTAGTTGGGTTTGTGCTAAATTAAATGCGTCTTTCCAGTATGCGAGTTGCATTTCCCAAATTTTTTCAGGATTCTGCAGAAGGATACTCATTACATTTTGGAAATGTTCCGTTAGCTCAATATACTGATTGATTATTGCAGGAACTTGTAAAGGAGTTTCTTTTATATCAGAAATTATTTGCAGACTTTTAGCTGCTATAGCCTGTAGTAACTCACCAAGCTCTTTGTCATGGGTCATCCTAACTCCTGTGGACAAATAATTTTATGTACTATTTTGGTTTGTTTATCGTTATGGATCAAGAGTTGTGTGCCTGGAAAATTTATTATTTACCAATCTCTCGTTCTTCCTTCATACCAAAAATAACCGCTTTCTTTTTTCTTGTTAACCAATTCAAAGAGTTCGCATGCCGTATCCAAAGGCAGTTTTGGGGCGTTATTTTTTCCCATATCCGTCCTTACCCAACCGGGGTCAAAACTTGAGACAGTAACTCCAGGTAGTCTCTTGGCTAAGAGTAGAGTATACATGTTGACGCAGGATTTTGACATTTTGTAATGAGGCACTGATGCAGAATCATTTGAACTAAAAGTCCCCCATCCTGAAGAGATGTTAATTATTTGGGCATCAGGATTTAACTTTGGAATGCATTGTTCAGTTAATTCAATAGTTCCGAAGACATTAACAGAAAATGTTTCTTTTAACTGACACATGTTAATTTTTACTTCACCCCAATCTTCTAGGAGGATGGCTGCATTATTAATTAATACATCAAATTTTGGTAATTGGTCAGCAAAATGATTAATTTGTTCTGAATTCATCAAATTAAGCGGATGAATTGTTAGATTCTTGTGTTTTAGAGGGGTATCACCATGTGTTGAAGTTCCAATAACGAGCCATCCATTCATTAAAAAAATTTTGGCTGTTTCTAGTCCTATCCCTCGACTAATTCCTGTAATTACAAGAGTATTCACAGTCTGTTTTCTCCCATAAAGCACCTTTGTAACTCCATTGCTTTTAAGTTAAGAACTCGTTCTCTTGCCAACGTTCCGCGACTTATTCTTGGGAAGCTAATGATATGGCTTAATGACAACACTCTGTAACCTGGATGAAGCAAAGCGGAACCCAGAGAACCTTATCCATTAAAACCTTGGGTTTTGCTGCGCTACACCCATCCTGCACATGCATTTTGTTACTACACATCAATGTTTGAAGTGGCGGATTCCGGTGAATACCATAATTATTCCATGTTCTTCAGCGCAAGCGATAATTTGTGCATCTCTGATTGAACCGCCTGGTTGAATAATAGCAGAAATTCCGGCTTCTGCAGCAATCTCTACTGTATCCGGAAAAGGAATAAATGCGTCAGAAGCCATGACTGAACCGCGGGGAGCAAATCCCATTTGTGCTGCTTGCCAAAGGCCAATACGAGCACTCATAACGCGGCTGGTTTGACCACCTCCGATACCAATTGTTGCTGCATCTTTAGCATAAACAATTGCATTGGATTTCACATGTTTTACTGCAAGCCAGGCAAACATTAAATCATTCATTTGCTGTTCAGATGGTTTGTCCTGGGTCATGACTTTAAATTCATAACTTCCTAGTGAAAGAGAGTCATGTTCTTGTACCAGCAAGCCCCCATCAACTTTTTTCATGTTCAAACGAAATGCATCATTTTGTTTCCAGGCTCCAGTTGATAAGACACGAATATTTTCTTTACTGGCAAGAATTTTTTTTGCCTCATCACTGATCTCAGGAGCTAGAATGACTTCTACAAACTGGTTGTCAAGAATGGTTTTTGCGGTAATACCATCCAATTTTTGGTTAAAAGCAATGATACCACCGTAGGCCGATGTTGGATCACATTGAAAAGCCTTAAGATAAGCATTAAGAGGAGAATCACTTATAGCAATACCACAAGGGTTTGCATGCTTGATAATAACACAAACGGGTTTTTCGCAAGAAAATGATTTAGCGCAATCCAACGCCGCATCAGCATCTAGAATGTTGTTATAGGATAACTGCTTGCCTTGAATCAATTGAGCAGAACCTAATGAGCCGGATGAAACTTTTTTATCAACATAAAAAGCAGCTTGCTGGTGGGGATTTTCTCCATAGCGTAGGTCGGTTATTTTATTAAATTGGCATGTTAGTACTTCTGGGAAACCACAGGGAGTGTACTGTGCATCTAAAGTGGTCAGATAATTTGTAATTGCTGCATCATAAGCGGCAGTATGAGCAAAAGCTTTTTTGGCTAGGGTGAATCCCCAATCTGAAGGAACTTTTTGGCTTTTTAAGTAGTGAATGAGTTCGGCATAATCTTCTGGGTTTACTACTACAAAAGTGTTTGCATGATTTTTAGCTGCTGAGCGAATCATGGCGGGTCCGCCGATATCAATATTTTCTATAGCCTCATTGAAATTACAGTCAGGTCGACTAATAGTTTGTTCAAATGGATATAGATTAATTACCAGTAAATCGATGGGTTTGATGGAGTGTTCTTTGAGCGTTTTTTCATCTTTTTTCCCACGTGCGAGTAAACCTGCATGAATGGCAGGATGCAAAGTTTTTACTCGGCCATCGAGCATTTCGGGAAAGCCCGTACATTCACTAACATCGATGACTGGCAATTTATGTTCTTTGAGTAATGCTGCAGTATTTCCCGTTGCGACAAGCTCCACGCCCATTTGATGAAGTACTTTGCCCAAGTCCACTATACCTCGTTTATCGGAAACACTAAGCAGGGCTCTTTGGGGTTTAAAGGCAGAGAATGCATATTCTTGAACCATTATAATTTCCTTAACTAAGTGTAATCTGGGTGAGGCGCCGCGGAATCCGGAACATTCAGAGTATCATCTCAGGTTAATGTTTTTGCACTACCAATAAAAACAATGACAATTTAATCTGTTTTATGGGTAAAGGCCAATAATGACCATCCATTAAGGTTTTCCTGATGAATCGCAGTAAACATTGGCGCATATGTTTCAATGAGCTTAAACGCTTGTTCTTCCAATATTCCTGATACAATAAGCATCCCTTTAGGGGTTAGCAATTGTTGAAAGCGTTCTTTCAGGGTAATTAATGGAGCCAACAAAATGTTTGCAATAATCAAATCTACAGGCTCGTGTACTACCTCGGGCATGCTAACTAATAATTTGTGTTCATCAAGTTTGTTTGCCAATGCATTATTTTGAGTCGCTTGCAGAGCTTGTTGATCGATATCTACTGCATGTACTTTTGCTGCCCCTAACTTTAATGCAGCCAAAGAAAGAATACCTGAGCCACAACCGTAATCAATCACTGATTTATTTTGTAAATCAGCTTGTTCCAGCCAGGTTAAACATAAAGCAGTCGTAGGATGGGTTCCAGTACCAAATGCCAAACCTGGGTCTAACATTAGGTTAACCGCATCGGGTTCAGGTGGAGTTGACCAAGTAGGGCAGATCCAGAGCCGTTTGCCAAAGCGTTGTGGTTTGAAATCATCCATCCAAGCTCTTTCCCAATCCTTATCTTCCAGAACTTCTAAAGTGCATGTTAATTTAGGATACGCTTGCATTAAGTGATCACGAGTATGTTGTGCCTGGAACACTTCTGAAAATAAAGCCTGAATAACAACTTCAGGCCATAATGGTGTTGTTCCTGGTTCAGGCTCAAGAACAGGATTGTCATTTTTATCGGTGAGCATAATGGACAGCGCACCGAATTCTTCTAACTCCTCGCTAAGCAGTTCTATTTCTTGGCTTGGACAATGTTCTATTTTTAATTGAAACCACACAGCATTAATCCTTCAGCATTTTTTCCAGATAGTGAATATTAGTACCACCTGCAATAAAAGATTGGTCATGGAAAATACGCTGATGTAATTCAATATTGGTTTTTATACCGTCAATAATGATTTCATCGAGCGCGTTTCGCATTCTTGCAATGGCTTCAGCACGAGTTTCTCCATAACTAATCAGCTTGCCTATCATGGAATCGTAATTTGGCGGAACGGTATAGCTACTATAAATATGAGAATCAAAGCGAATACCAGGGCCACCGGGTTGATGTAATAATTTTATTGTTCCTGGCGAAGGCATAAAGGTCTTTGCATCTTCAGCATTAATTCGGCATTCAATTGCATGACCATGCAGTTTTATGTCTTCCTGGGTCAGTGTCATCGGTATATCACTGGCAATTTTGATTTGCTCTTTAATCAAATCAATTCCAGTAATCATTTCAGTCACAGGATGTTCAACCTGGATTCGAGTATTCATTTCAATAAAATAAAAACATCCATCTTGATATAGGAATTCAAAAGTTCCTGCACCACGATATTGCAGCTCTTGGCACGCTTTGACTACAGAGGCACCAATTTTATTTCTCAGTTCAACACTAATTCCGGGAGCCGGTGCTTCCTCTACTACTTTTTGATGTCGTCTTTGCATCGAACAATCACGCTCACCAAGATGAATGGCTTTACCTTTACCATCTCCAAGCACTTGGAATTCAATATGGCGTGGATTTTCGAGGAATTTTTCCATGTACACAATGGGGTTATTAAATGCAGCTTTGGCTTCACTACGGGTAAGTGCTATGGCATTAAGCAGATTTGCTTCAGTATGCACAACACGCATACCTCGTCCGCCGCCACCTCCTGCAGCTTTAATGATAACTGGATAACCAATTTTTCGAGCGATTTCCAGATTTAGCTGATCATCATCAGATAATGGACCGTCTGATCCAGGAACACAAGGAACTCCGGCTGCTTTCATCGCATTGATAGCAGACACCTTATCCCCCATGAGGCGAATGGTCTCACCTCGAGGACCAATAAAACGAAATCCACTCTGTTCTACTACTTCTGCGAAATCAGCATTTTCAGAAAGAAACCCATAACCAGGATGAATTGCTACAGCATCAGTAATTTCAGCAGCAGAAATAATCGCAGGAATGTTGAGGTAACTTTTTTGTGCTGGAGCAGGGCCTATGCATACAGTTTCATCTGCGAGACGAACATGCAATAAATCTTTATCTACATCTGAATGTACGGCTACAGTCTGAATGCCAAGCTCTTTACATGCACGCAAAATGCGAAGAGCGATTTCACCTCTGTTGGCAATAACAATTTTACTGAGCATGGATGCATCCTCTATTCTATGACAAACAGGACCTGATCGTATTCAACAGGTTCACCATTAGCGACAAGTATTTCTACGATTTTACCGGCGCGATCCGCTTCAATTTCATTAAACATTTTCATTGCTTCAACAATACACAAAACATCACCTGCTTTGACTGTTTGGCCAAGGCTTACAAAAGGAGGACTTTCTGGCGATGGTGAAGTGTACATTGTACCCACCATAGGAGAACGAACTTTGTGGCCTGAGACCGTAGGTACGGGTTTACTTTCATGGTGTGAAGGTATTGCAGGAGCAGGAATACTATTCACAGCAGGATGTGGCTCCTGGTGTGGTGTAGGAGAAGAAACATAGCGAACCTGAGGAGGTTCTACTGCTGGTACGCTGCTATGACGGCTTAGTCTCAGCGATTCTTCACCTTCTTTAATTTCAATTTCAGAAATGCCAGTTTCTTCCAGCAATTCAATTAATTTTCTGATTTTACGAATGTCCATTATTTGATTCTCTTTCAATAATTGATGTTAATGCTAATGAATATCCTTGCGCACCCAAACCACTGATAGTACCTTTTGCAATATCTGAGAAGTAGGAATGGTGGCGAAAAGGTTCGCGGGAATAAATGTTACTGATATGTACTTCAATAAATGGGATTGCAACAGCACATAAGGCATCCCTTAAAGCCACGCTGGTATGTGTAAATCCTGCGGGATTAAAAATTATATAATTTATTTTGTCGATACTGGCTTGGTGAATTACTTGAATTAAATCTGCTTCAGAATTGCTTTGATAGCAGTTTAATGCAAATCCTGCTTTTGTTGCTTCTTTGATTAGACGAGAATTGATATGATCTAATGTTGTAGCTCCATAAATTGAAGGTTCTCGAGTTCCCAAGAGGTTCAAATTTGGTCCATGCAAAACCAGAATTTTTTTCATGTTTTAGTTAGTATCGAGCAATTTTTTGCAGATTTTGCCTTATCTTCCTGAAATTGTCTATATATCTCCGAAGATATCTACATGATCTCTACTTTTTTTATATTCTTTTGTGGTTCATTATATCTGGTAAAAATTTGCTTACTTAGAACAGTAAAGTATGCAGTTTTTGCTTCTGCCAAGATATAAGGTCAATTTTCTTTGATTGCATGATTTTGTCAGAAAACAATAAGTCGATAAAATGAATTCATCTTTTATGAAAATCACGCCATTCTATAAAATATTTGGAATAGAAAGATTTTTTTTTTCATCACATCGATTTTTTCTAGGGTATGTTGTTAATCATCAAATAATAATTTCAAAAATTCTAAAATTATGCTAGCTTGGATAGGTTTTTAGAGTTATTGGTTGTGTTCACAGGTGTGACTCACTGTTGAAACCAATCAGGTTATTTGTAACTTGATTTTAAGGATTAATTGGTTTGGCAGGAGAAGAGTTGCTTTCAATTTAGATTAAGTTGCAAAGAAGGAGTGGGTTTCCATGCATCATAATTACTATTTATCTCCCTTGGCTGTTGCATTGGCTTTAGGAATAACATCTTCTGCGAGAGCCGCAGAACCTATGCCTTTACAGAAGGCATCTCTTGAGCAAGTAAAGCAAAAATTTGCTTTGACGACACAAGGTGTCGCAGTTGCTAAAGACAGTTTACGCTTTATAAGCGAACATACTGACAGTAATAAAGTAACTCATGTTCGTATGCAACAACAATATGTAGGATTTCCTGTTTATGGCGGTTATGCAATTATGCATAGCATGTACACAGCACAATCATTAACCAAAGCACAGTCAAATGTGGCAATGAATGGTGTTATTTATAAAGGCCTGCAATCCGAATTAGGACAACCCGATGCTTCTTTTGTGAAAAACGCGGGTTCAGCGTTACAACAATTTAAAGCCAACTATGCAGGTAAAGATGTAAGTGATGAAAAAGTCACTCCCATGGTTTATATTGATGCTCAGCACAAAGCACATTGGGCTTATAAAGTGAGTGTTCTTGTTGTTCATAAAGATAAAATTCCAGAGCGCCCAACTGCAATTATTGACGCAGAAACTAACAAACCGTTTGTCCAATGGAATGATATAAAAACGGGCAAGAGATCGGTTAATGGAGCAGGTTTTGGTGGAAATAATAAAACAGGTTTCTATCAATATGGTGTCGACTTACCTTATCTCGATGTAACTCGAGATGCGGGTACTGAATCGTGCTTTATGGAGAATACCGATGTCAAAGTCATCGACATGGATCACCGATACAGTTCAAAGCGCAAAGCAATGAAATTCAATTGTCCAACCAATGACTCTAATATTTACCTCACTGGTTATAGAGGAGATGGTTATGACAAACAAAATGGAGCCGCTTCTCCAACAAATGATGCATTGTATGCAGGTCACGTAATTAATCATATGTATAAAGAATGGTATAACACGAATGCACTGAGTAATTCTGATGGTTCTCCCATGCAATTAGTTATGCGAGTTCACTATGGTGAAGGCTATGAGAATGCATATTGGGATGGCCAGCAAATGACCTTTGGTGATGGTGATACCATGATGTATCCGTTGGTTTCTTTGGGAGTAGGTGCACATGAAATCAGTCATGGTTTTACAGAACAACACTCTAACCTTGAATATTATGGCCAATCAGGTGGTATGAATGAGGCGTTTTCTGACATGGCAGCTCAAGCAGCAGAGTATTATTCAGTAAATAAGAGCACCTGGCAAATCGGCGGCGAGATCATGAAAGAAGACAGTGGCTGGGATGCATTACGTTATATGGATCAACCAAGCCGTGATGGTGAGTCTATTGATACTGCTGATGAGTATTATGGTGGTCTGGATGTTCATTACTCCAGTGGAGTATACAACCATTTATTCTACATACTCGCCAATCAACCTAGTTGGAATACCCGATTAGCTTTTGATGTTATGGTTAAAGCCAATATGGACTACTGGACACCTTATTCAAGCTTTGATGAAGGCGGCGAAGGTATAGTAAGTGCAATATCTGATCTGGTAGCCGGTGACCCGAACCATGAGAGATATCCTACAACTGCTATTTGTGACGTTAAAAAGTCATTAAATGAAGTTAAAATCACCACTAATATGGATGGTTGTAATTAATCTGCGTGGATAATAAAATCAGCCAGAAGTTTGCTTACAACTTCTGGCTGCTCCATGTGAATATGATGTCCACCATCTATTTTTTTAAGTGTAAGATTTTTTACCGCTTTAATTCGATTCTCAATGATTTCAGTATCAAAAGAAAATCCTCTGCTGGATAATACTAAATAAGTTTTTGCAGTAATTTCTTGTAAGCAAGAAAGTATTTGGGGTTCTGTCATACGTAAAGGTGAGCGTACTAACAATCGTTGATCATGCCGCCAATAAAATTTACCTTGTTTTTCTATTAAGCTTCGTTCACAAAGAATTTTTGCAATGTCTAAAGAAACATATCCTTTAAAGGCGCGTGCAAGAGCGGCGCTATTTATACTGTCATATCCTTTTGATTTTTTGCTTTTTTGAGCAAGAAAAGAGACATAATCTCTTAATTGCTGGCATGCAGTTTCTGCAGGATGAGAAAATGGTCCTAAACCCTCAATCAGGCTTAGAGAAAGGAATCGTTCGGGGAGTACACCTCCAACCAAGCTTGCTAGACAAGCGCCCATTGAATGTCCTAATAGATGGAGTTTATCAAGTTTTAGTGCATTGATTAGTTCAATAACCACAAAAATACCATCAAAAAAATGATAGTGGCATCCTTCAGGAAGATGCGAGGAGAAACCATGCCCAGGTAAATCAACGGCTATAAAATGAAAATCCTTCTCTAAATATGGGGCAAGGGGAGCAAAACTGTTTGCATTATCCAACCACCCATGTAGTGCTAGAATAGTCGGCTTATCGGGGTTCCCCCACGTCTTGCAGGCTATAGAAAAACCCGGAATGGTAAGATTTAATGTATTCATTTTATTTATTATTTTACTATTAGTAGTAGTAATCATTATATCTCTACCGCAAATAGGAGGGCTATAATTGATTATAGAATGAATAAGAATTTTTTACTGCGTCGTTTTACTTATTACATTCGCTTGCTATTTATAACTTTTAACTAAAGTGTGTGACTAAAGACTATGCAGTACAATTTATTTTATGCATTTAGTGTTATGCTTAATCCATGAACTTGAACAGAGTAAACTATGCAACAAGAAACACATAGCGTTTCATTAATTACTTACAATATTCATAAAGGTTTTGGTGTGGGTGCTGTACGCTTTTTACTTCCTAAAATGCGAGATGCCATTTCTAGCTTACAACCTGATTTTGTTTTTTTACAAGAAGTTCAAGGTGAACACATAAAACGGCAAAAGCGAATTAATGCTTGGCCTGATTCACCTCAATTTGAGTATATTGCGGAAAATATATGGCCCCATTATGTTTATGCAAAAAATGCCGTATATGAGTCAGGACATCATGGGAATGCAATTTTAAGTAAATATGCTTTTGAGCGATTTGAAAATGTTAATCTTGCAAACATACGCAGAGCCTCGAGAGGAATATTACACGCACAGCTGAAACTGGATAATCTCACTATTCATTTGTTATGTGTGCACTTGGGTCTTTTTAAAGCAGAGCGTATGGTGCAATGTAATGCTTTAATGCAACGCATAAAGGATGTCGTTCCACAAGATGAACCTCTGCTGATGGCTGGGGATTTCAATGATTGGCGTACAATAATTTCTAAGCCTTTGGCTGAAGACTTAAATATAGAAGAGGCTTTTGTTTCAGTGGAAGGCCAGCATGCACGCTCCTTTCCTGCAATCAAACCAGCGCTTTGCGTTGATCGCGTCTATTTTCGGGGTATGAAAGTTCAAGAAGTAGCTTGCTTACATGGCAAGCCTTGGCGAATGCTTTCTGATCATTTGCCACTTTATGCGCGTTTTGAATTGATTAAGCCCTTGTAGTTTAATTACCACAAAAAGCGTAGAGAGCGTGCAGCAGTGGCATATGATCAATTAAAAAGTTCAATTTTTGCTTCCCTTAACTTGTTCTAACTCTTTAGTTTAAAGATGTTGCAAACACTACAATAGTTCCTTGTTTAGGGGAGTACGAAAAATAATAATAAGAGAAAAAATGAAAAGAATGGCATAGCGATTTAAATAATAAAGGTAGTTTTAGATTTTTTATCTTCCAGTAACGAATCAAAACCTAAAAGCCAGTCTCGAAGCCCGCTACAAACAAGTAAATAAAACAAGATAATAATTTCACCAAAAGTAAACCTATAAAATAAAATGCAGTTAAATAACGTAATGGGCGGTAGATTTTAGGTATGTAATCATAGAAACCAAAACAGTGGCAATCCAGCAAAACAAAAGTAAAACATTAATAAATTAAGATCAGTAAATAGCCACTCTAAATTTGCTTCAAAATGAGTCTTGGAAAAATTATAAGCGTTCTATTCTATGATACTCCCTGGTATCCCCACTAAAATAAGAACGGGAACTTCAACTAGCGGACCAATGTGAGAACTCTCTCACTAAAAGGACTTACGAAAAACTCCAAGGTCGAGGCAAAAAATGTTTTTAATGAGGGAGTTTAGATATACTAAATGACCGAAGTAAAAACATTTTTTAACGAAGAGATTGGGGTTTTTCGTAAGTCCTGTCATCCAATTGCTTTTGCAGTTCAGACGACAATTGCGCCTTATTACGGCGTAATAGCGCCACAATATAGGGAATTAACGCGGCAGAACGATTGGCGTTATCAAAACCGTGCAAGACGCGACGCGGACTTTTTCCATCACCACATCACGATTTAATCTTTTCGGTGTAGAATCAATCTCCTTGCTCTCAGGAAAGCTTTTTAAATAAACCTTTTGGCCAATGTAATTGGCAATTTCTGTGATGGAAGAAGAAAAATCCGGCATATCAACTACCCCATAAGACACGCACCATGCTAGGTATAAAATTATACATAATAACCAAGCTTAAAGCAAAACAAGGATAACAAGAGTAAGTATTCGAAATCTCATGCAATGAATTATAATTATACAAGGCATGATAAATGAGAAATAATTTGAAAGCTCGCACAGAAAAAAATAACGGGTATCTTTATGTGATTAAACCGGGTTCTGAACCTTCTTCGAGCATTTTTGATGCCTTAGTCATTCATTTACAACAAGCTGGATTTTTAAATAATTTTGAAAAATCGATTGTTTTCAAACACAATGCAATTTATTTTCGACATAATTTAAATGAAATTAGTGCTTTTATTTCTGAATTTCTACCGCTGATATTAGATTTTAAAAAAGCAGGTGAACCCATTTCACTAGATGAAGAAACTGTGTTTGAAAAAAAATTTATCCAGGAAAAAGCGGGAATTGTTTTTGAGCGATGCGAAGAACCCGTCTCAGTCAAGCGAAGAAATAAAATTCGCGAAGCAAAGCATGATTTACAAAATTTGGATTTTGACAGTATTTCTGATAATAAAATTACTGAAATTAGCGGTAACTCGGCTTCCTCTGCAAAAGCACATTTGCTAAAAGGAATATCGGAACATCAAGGTGTCTGTATTGGCGAGACTCATTCTAAAGTTTTACATAAAAAATTTTTAGTAACTTCTATGCCTAGCTTTGCAGCCTCTGGAATCAAACAGTTATTTGTTGAGTTAGGATTTTATGATACTCAAACGGCTTTATACGAAAAATTTTTCCAAACAGGCTTATTACCCAAAGCATTATTAGCCGAATTAATTCGTCAGGATATCAGCAATCGTATTATAGTGGGAAAAAATTCCGATGATTTTTTATATAGCTATAGGACTAACCCCTATTCCAGTTTAGGTATTGTTGTCATGGCGCAAATGCTTGGTATACACATTACCCCCATCGATACCACTGAGGCTTATGATGGTATTACTGGTTATGCCAAAAAAAATGAAACTAAATTTTCGAAAAAGCGTGCCTTGGCAATGAATTTAACCGCTGCTGAAATTATTTCGCAAAGCCGCGAAAAATATTTCGCACTTGTGGGAGCCCACCATAATATTAGTATGAAAGAATTGAGAGCTCCTGGCGTTTCGGCGCTTCTTTCAATTCCAAACCTGGATTTAAGGGACATAACAGTGATGGATATTGAGGAAGATCCCTTTATTCGAGCCAGTTTAATCTATAACATTCATCGAGTTTTAATGGGTAAGCCAATCAAACCTTTGCAAGTGATTTCACCAGCACCACAAAATTATCTTGATTGTTTTAAACTAATCTATTTAACCGGACTAAAACGGGAGATAAAACAATTCTCGAATGAACCTAGGCTGGCCTGGTACCAAAAAAAATTAGAGAAGTTAGATTTCCTAAAAAAAATTGATGATATTTATCATTTATTTGAGGATATTATGCTCAAATTGGAAGATGAGGTGAATGAATATAAAGAGGCCTCCGCTCAAACTGCATCGAAAATTTTTCCTTTTTTATTAGAAAAATATTTAGAAGGTGAAGACTTGCGAGGCTCTGAGGTAAGAGAAACTAAATTTCCTGAGACAATTCCACTTTTATTAAACGCACCTGACTATAGTAAAACGCATGAAGAGTTTTATTCGTATAAAGGAGCGGATAATCATGAAGCGGTTGAACGCATTAAGCATATTTATGATGATTATGTATCAAAATTTACTGCTGTTCAGCTATCAACGATGGATAAAAAACAAAAATTTTTGGAAATTGGAGAATTAAAGATTGAATTTATAGATCTTATTAAATTTTTTACCAAAAACTGGAACCAGGATGATAAAACTCAATTATTTAATTTCATGCGAAAATGGGAAAATCAAAAAACCTTTTTAACTTATCATCGTGATAATAAGTTTTATAATTTATTTACCGCACCTAACACCTGGAATGAGGTAAAAGAAATTTTGAAAGGCGACTCGGGACTTGGCTCTTATTTTCGTCCCCAATACAAATAACCAATAGCAAGGTTTGGTTGTTCATTATTATACGCCTCAGCACAATAGGTCTTTGAAGGCGACATCCGTGCCTGTTTTGATCAAATCAGGAATAGCCCTTCCTATAGAAATATTGATCCGTCAGTTAAATCAAAAAATAGCGGGCTGGACTAACTACTACAAAGGAGTATCGTCAAAAGTATTCGCAAAAATCGACTTTGAAATCTACTCAGCCCTAGAAAACTGGTGCTTGAAAAGACACGGCAGAAAATGATGTGGTCTAATTGATTTGGACACTCCAGTTAAGAGATAATTTGTTTAATTGGAGGTCAAAATCAATTAGACCACATCAAACCTTAATGGTCACTCTAGCGACTATCCATTAAGGAATATCTACCGGGGTTGTGAGCGTTGGCGAGTATGTAGAGTTAAATGTGGAACCCAGGAGATCCATTAGTCGAAGGGGAAGCGTATTGAGAAATTGAGTGAATGATCAAAAGGAGTCTATATGAAGTTACGAGTAAGTACATGCAAAAATTACCTTGCATCTATTTATTGATTTTAGAAAACTCCTGAACTAATACTTTTTTGGGGATTGGTTCAATGTAATGAACCTTCCCCAAAAGAAAGATCATTCCATATTGTTGTTGTATTCACCTACACAGGCCAGGCTATTCAAACGAGCACGTTTTAATAATGCTTCTTGTGCTTTAGCAATATTGGCCTTATTTCCACCCCAGGCAGCTAAACAATCTTCTTGTAATGCTCTACCGAAAGAAAAACTGAGCAACCAAGGTTGATGGTCGATGCTATTAATCGCATTTAAATTTGCTGTAGCTTGTTGTGGCGTTTGTCCACCAGATAAGAAATTAATTGTTGGTACAGCAGCAGGTACATTATTACGGAATACACCGATTGTGTAGTCAGCAATTTCATCAGGTTCACTAAAAGGGCTATGCGCTTTACCACAGGTCACCATGCTGGGTTTTAAAATAATATGTTCTAATTCAACTTGGTGGATAAATAAAGCGTGGAATAACTCATGCAGCACAATTTCACATACTTCTGCACAATGTTCGATGCTGTGGTCTCCATCCATAAGTACTTCAGGTTCAACGATGGGAACAATTCCTGCTTCTTGGCAAGCTGCAGCATAACGAGCCAGATTTTCCGCCCCTGTTTTAACCGCAGTTAAACTGGGGGTAAATTCAGAAATTGAATAAACATTTCGCCATTTAGCGAATTTTGCACCTAATTTTTTAAAATGTTGCAAACGTTCGGATAATCCATCTAAACCTTGAGTAACTTGTTCCTTTTCAGTATTGGCTAAAGTAACTAATCCTTTATCAACTTTGATGCCAGGGACGATACCTTTATCAGCAAATAGTTTAGGAATAGGGGTTCCATGCTCATCAGTTTGGCTAAAGGTTTCTTCAAATAAAATAACCCCGTTGATATATTGTTCCAAATCGGTTGTAGTTGCGAGCAGAAGTCTATAATCCCTGCGGTTTTCTTCAGTATTTTCAATACCAATTGAAGCAAAACGCTTTCCTATAGTTGAATTGCTTTCATCTGCAGCTAAGATTCCTTTACCTTCTTGCAGTATTTGTTCCATGGTATTAGAGAGTTCTTCATAATTCATATTGTGTTTGCTCCTGATTGATTATTATCTAGATATATATTTCTCACGAATAATATGTTGCATGGCAAAACCCTGTTCTTTTAACGAATTAAATGCTTCGTCGATCATACTGGGATTTCCACATAAATAAATGACATCACGTTGAGGATCAAGGTTTAGTGTAGGAAAGGCATGTTGTACGTACCCATTGTACTCATTTTCATTTAACTCATGTGCTGCCTGCCTGCTTAGATAGGGTCTAAATGTAGCTCTAGGATATTTTTGAGAAAACGCATAAAACTCGTTGGCATAGAGAATTTCTTCCCGTCTTTGTACTCCTTGCAGAATGACCACCTCGAGCGCAGGATGTTGTTCCATGAGTGTACCCAGTTCTTGAAGCATTGCTCGATAGGGGGTAACTCCTGTGCTGGTAGCAACCAGGATAAATCGTGCGGGTATATCCTCCTTGATAATTAAGCGACCATAGGGTCCGCTGCTCTGAATAGTGTCTCCAGGTTTTAAATTATAAAGAAATTCGGTGCCCGGGCCATTTGCAAAATAACCGGCTGCAATTTCAATTTGATTATCTTGTTTTGGCGCATTGGCTATACTATAACTACGTTTTAACGATTTTCCTTGATGTTCAAAGTGAATGGTAATAAATTGTCCAGGTAAATAATTAAAATAGGGTGCAACTTCGCAATTAAAAATGAAGTGTTTTACTTTAGGAGAGATCATAAATGATTCTTTTAAAGTGATGGGGAATGTATTTATTTGCATGACGAATATCAACTTTACCGTAAAAACTAGAGATTATAACTCTGAACTAAAGTTAATATAAGCAAAAAATTATGCATTACACGTTTTAACGGCATATAATTATATTATGAATACACCAGATCTTATCACAATTATAGGCAATTTAAGCCGTTCTTTATACCCGGTGCAGCATTTAATTAGTGGGGGTGCGTACATACTGGGCATTTTATTTTTTTTGACCGCTATTTCCAAACTAAGAAAAATTGCAGATCACAGGGCGCAATCTTCCTCGCAGGAAAAAATGTATACCCCGATGATGTACTTATTATTTGGAGCGATTCTCCTTTATTTACCTACTGCCCTAGATGCTATGGCTAACACAACTTTTGGAGTAGGTAACATTTTAACTTATACATCATATAACCCCTCAAATATATTCAGTTCTATGGGCTTGTTGATTCAAACAGCAGGGGTATTATGGTTTGTTCGTGGGAGTGTATTGGTAGCACAGTCGAGTCAGCCAGGGACTCAGCATGGACCTAAAGGTTTGGCATTTATAATTGCAGGAGTATTGGCAATGAATTTTGATAACACCATCGCCATGCTAAATTACACGATAAGTTCTTTGGTTCGTTGGACTATGGCAATTACAGCAAGCCAAGGATATTAGCGGCCTCTAAATCTCTTCTCCACAGATTCTTAAGTTATTTGCTTTGGCAAAATCAATAATGGATTGATACAACAGGGGACTTGATTCTTTAAGTTTTGGATCAAGCAAAACGCATTGGTATCCCTCACTATTTACACTGGGCCGTAACAGGGGCGAATAATGAATGCGGCTGTTCTTAAAGCTTGCTAGCGAACCACTCATCCTTTCTGCCCAATCGCTGGGTCGAAAAGTTTTTCCTTGGTCAGTTATTCCTTCTATAATAATTGTCTTATTTTTAGGTGTAGCCATAGCTTATTATACAATATAAATACAGTATGCTAAGTATACCATCATATGCGGGCTGCTGTACTGTAATTTATCCATTTTTTACAGAAATAAATTTGTGTTAATTTGGTTTTCAAAAGTAATTTTTATCCCTATTATGTCAACATATTTTATTTGGCATTTTTTAAAAGGTTATTAAGAATGGAAAAAGAAAGTCATTCTGGAATTTATCTGTTACCTAATCTGTTTACTACAGCCAGTCTGTTCGCAGCATTTTATTCCCTTGTAGCATCGATGAAAGGGCAATTTGAAGCTTCGATCATCGCTATTTTTATTGGTATGATTGCCGATGGTTTGGATGGGCGAGTTGCGCGCTTAACTCATACACAGACTGAGTTTGGTGCTGAATATGACAGCTTATCCGATATGGTCACATTTGGCGTTGCGCCATCATTATTGGTATATAATTTAATTTTAAATCAGTTAGGAAAGGTAGGCTGGCTGGTTGCTTTCGTTTATACAGCCGCCGTTGCTCTGCGATTAGCGCGCTTTAATACCCAGCTTGAAACAGCAGATAAGCGATATTTTCAGGGGTTACCTTGCCCACCAGCTGCTGCTGTAATGGCTTCTTTTGCCTGGTTATGCTTTCAAAATGAATGGCAGAATATGTTCGTTGCCATATTAACTGCGATTTTATCATCAGTTGTTTCAGGTTTAATGGTTTCTAACTTTCGTTATTACAGTTTTAAGGAAATCGATTTTAAGGGAAAAGTTCCATTCCTGTACATCCTGGTGATGATTATTTTGTTTGTAGCCATTGCTGCAAATCCTTCAGTGGTTTTATTTGTCAGTTTTACTGTTTATGCATTATCTGGATTGCTTATGACTTTACTAGCTTTGCATAAAATGAGAAAGCAACGAAAGAATATTGAAAAGTAAAAGTAATTCAAATGAACTACAAAAAAATCAGTGAACATTTTTAGGATTGATTTTCAGAAAGGATCATTATTTCAATCCTAATTACTCACCTTCGCCAAAATAATTATTAATTAGATTAGACAAGGCCTCATTCATTTGCACTTCATCAGGGCCCTCTATTTCCATAATGAGTTCACTCCCTTTATTGGCTGCAAGCATCATGACCCCCATAATGCTTTTTCCATTAACGGTTTGTGAATTGCTGGTTACATCAATTTGGCTTTGGAATCTTGCTGCAGTAGAAACAAATTTTGCCGAAGCTCGCGCATGTAAGCCCAACTTATTAATTATTTTAATCTTAGTTTTAATCATAGTGCCCGCAATGTACCACGAATTAAGCAATAAGTGTAGCTGTGTTCAGTAAAGTGGAATCTAGAATAACCAGAGGTTTCTAATCGCTGCGTTTAAGGCAACTGAGATTAGTGGCTGTTTATATTTTACTCTCTTGGCCAAAATGTCTTGATTTTGCGAGAAATCAACTGCTCAGTATATGGGTTTCGATACTCACTAATTAGGGCATTTTGGCTCAAGCTAGCAAATGTAAACTACCTCTATTTCTTAATCATGGTGTTTATGGTTTTTTTCTTTATTTTTGCTCAGTTGACGCTCCAGTTTGTCAATCAAAGCATCAATTGCAGCATATAAATCTTCAGATTCTGAAGTTGCATGCAGTTCACCTTTGTTTATATGAACAGTTGCTTCAGCAATTTGGCGTAGTTTTTCTACATTAAATACTACATTAATGGATTTGATTTGATCAAAGTGACGCTCCAGCTTACCGAATTTTTCTTCGGTAAATGCTCTGAGTGCAGGAGTAACATCAATATGATGTCCAGTGATGTTAATTAGCATAAAAAAATCTCCTAGTTACATAGAACCATGATGAAATCATGATCCTTAATTAATTACAAATATTTTCGTTCATTAGATGGAGCAATTCCCATTGCTTCACGATATTTTGCTACGGTTCGTCTTGCTACTTTGATACCCTGTTCTTCCAATAATTGGGTAATTTTACTGTCACTTAATGGTTTTTTTCTATTCTCTGCGGAAATTAATTTTTTTATCACAGCCCGTATCGCTGTAGAAGAGCATTCATCTCCAGCTTTGGTGTTGACATGGCTTGAGAAAAAGTATTTAAGTTCAAATACTCCGCGAGGGGTATGGATAAATTTTTGCGTGGTGACACGAGAAATTGTTGATTCATGCATATCGAGAGCTGAAGCAACGTCATTGAGAATCAATGGTTTCATTGCTTCTTCACCATATTCGAGAAATCCTTGCTGGTACTCCATGATGCATATGGCTACTTTAAGCAGAGTTTCCTGACGGCTTTGGATACTTTTTAAAAACCAACGAGCTTCTTGCAGGTTATTTTTCAAAAACTGATTGTCTGCACTATTATCAGCTCGCTGAATTAAAGATGCGTATTGGTTATTAATACTTAAATTCGGGAGTACACTTTGATTGAGTCGCACTTTCCATTTATTATTAACTTTTGTAACTGTTAAATCTGGAATAATGTATTCAGTAATGTCTTCATGAATTAAATTACCAGGCTTCGGGTTTAATCCTTGAATTGTTTTCAAAATTTCATCAACCGTTTTTTCAGAAATCTGATGATTTTTCATTAATTGTTTATAGTTATGTTGAGCCAGCAATTCGATGTCTTTAGCAATAATCTTTTTAGCCAGTGCTAAATATTCAACATTCAACGGAAGTTGTTCTAGTTGGACAAGTAGCGTTTCAGCCAGATTTATAGAGGCGCAGCCTACGGGATCAAATAATTGCAAGCGATGACGTACCGCTTCGATTTCATCCAAATCCAGTGGATGCGCGTCGCTGGTAAGACTTGCATGCAATTCCATAAGGCTCATAGTTAGAAATCCATCGCTATTCACCGCATCAATGATAGCTGTTGCGATCGCCCGATCCACATCACTCATAGGAGAAAGTTCCAGCTGCCATCTTAGATGATCCTGCAAGTTGGTCGTTGTGCAATGTAAGTTGTCGAAATTATAATCATTATCTTCAAATGCAGTGCGTTTACTTGGACTTTGGTAGAGTTCAGACCATTGAAAGTCATAAGACTCATCATTATCTTGTTGTTTTACTTCATTAGATTCAAATCCTTCTTTATCTTCGTTTGGCGTTGCTTCAAGCATTGGATTTGATTCAACGATGAGTTGGATTTCTTGCTGTAAATCGAACGTGGATAATTGTAACAGTCTTATTGCTTGTTGTAATTGCGGTGTTAGTGTTAAATGCTGTCCAATGCTAAGTTGCAATGATGGTTTCATGCAAATCCTCTTTGTATTCATTGCTATTTACTATCAGTTTAAACGATTCGTAAGGATTATCCAGTATCTACTGCGTTAATTTAGAAAATAACCTACGAACAAATGGCATTTTAATAACTGGTTTATAGGGGATTTAGGAACTAATATAGAACAAAGCCTGGTTCATAATTTATTGATTTGCTAGAACCTAACTTACTTGAATTAAAACTTTGTAGGATCGTGGAGAATTGGTTGAGTTAAAAATAAATAAAAGCCCCATAGAATACGGGGCCTAAATCATTATTTAACTTTTTTCTCTTTAAAAAGAACATGCTTACGTACTTTTGGATCGTACATCATAAGCTCCATCTTTTCAGGATGGTTTCTTGGGTTCTTAGTTGTAGTTTTATAGTATCCAGTTCCTGCTGTGGATTCCATTTTCACTTTTATAGTGACGGCTGCCATGGTTTATCCCCTTAGTTATACTTTTTCGCCTTCAGCTCTGAGTCTATCCAGAACTTCTTTAATACCTAATTTGTCTACAATACGCATACCTTTGGTGCTGAGTTTTAATGTGACAAATCGTTTTTCTTCTTCAACCCAGAAACTATGATTCTGAATATTCGGCAGAAAGCGTCTTTTAGTTTTGTTGTTAGCGTGCGACACTTTATGACCAGTCATGGGTCGCTTGCCAGTTACCTGACATACTCTAGACATTGTGTTACTCCAAAATAGGTTTTAGTTTGCTTGTCTTTGTAAAATTCTGGGCAAATAGCCGGATGTGAAATACAAGAGCGGTTTTATATCAAAAAAATGCATTAGTTGCAAGATTTTTGTAAAAACATATAATTCATGCTCTGACAAATAATGAGTGCAATTTATGCAACGTAAGATAAAAAGTTATGTCTTAAGGGCTGGCCGGGTGAGCAATCGGCAGCGCCAAGGATTAGATCTTTGGTTTAAAAATTATGAGCTTTCCGTTGGTGGAAATCCATGGAACTTGGCAGAAGAGTTTCACCGTATTGCAGATACAGTTGTTGAAATAGGTTTTGGTATGGGGGCGTCATTGCTGACGATGGCTCAAAATAATCCAGAACTTAATTATATAGGAATTGAGGTGCATCAGGCTGGCGTGGGTAGCTTGGCTGCAGACCTGCATGAATATCAATTATCTAATGTACGAATTGTTGCTCATGATGCTGTTGAAGTATTCCGCACTCAATTGATGGACAATTCACTTGCCGGCGTACAAATTTTTTTTCCAGATCCTTGGCATAAAAAGCGCCATCATAAAAGACGTTTAATTCAGAAAGAATTTATTCAATTATTGACAAAAAAAATCAAACCAGGAGGGTTCATTCATTGTGCAACGGATTGGCAAAATTATGCAGAACACATGTTAGATGTTTTATCCGCAGAGCCTACTTTGCAAAATACCCAGAAAGAAGGTGGATACTCACCTAGACCCTTGTCGCGACCACTTACAAAATTTGAGCAACGCGGTGAGCGCTTAGGGCATGGGGTTTGGGATTTAATTTTTACTAGAGTCTGTTGACATTTCATTTAATTCTGCCTCTTTCCCCGCGCTGTATGCGCTGTCTCTACACAGAGACACCCTAAAATGTACCTATTTTTAATGTGGCTTTTACTGGATTACGCGCATAAAGCGCGTAACGTATGCTTATGAAGCAATTGGCAACAGAGCCTAAACTGGATGAAAATTCTTGATTGTTTGGAGCCATAATTTTTTGAAGAACTGATGATTTTGTAGAAATTTTAACTATCCTTTTGATCTTCTATTGTCCACTGTGTAATATGAATCCGGATGGAACATTACAAAGGACGTAATATGGAATTTATCACTGAAATAAATGCAGCTATAAAATCAGGATTAGAAGGATTTAAAAAATTCATTAACCAAAAGCTGCAAATAGATCCCAATTATCTTGAGCATCCGTTTTGGATGGAAAAAGGTGCTCAAGTAACCGTGTTGAATTATTTAATTCAACAACATCAGAAAAAAAAAGAAGATTCTGTTGATAAGAAGATGCCTTTTGATCTAACAGAATTTATTGATGTGGTCCTAGGAAGGATTCAGAATAAAAATATTGGCCAGCCTTTGCACCAAGCAATTGCTGCCGGTAAGATACAGTTAGCTCTTCATCTTTTGAAGACTAATGTTTTTGATGTTAATCAACGAGATGAAGAGGGGCGTACCTTATTGTCTTTGGCTTTGCCTTCTAAAAACCGCCAATTATTGATAGAAATCTTAGCCTCTAAACCTGATGTTAATGCGACAACATACCTTACAGAAGCACGCATTTCTTCCCAGCCCTTGCATCAAGCCATAATGCTGGACTTTACTTCAGGGGTAGTCAATTTGGTAAGAAATGGCGCGGATGTGACAAATCCTGTGGGGGCGGCGAAAGATACCCCAGTGCTATTGGCAGCCCGAAAAGGCAAGATTAAGGCACTTGAAGCTTTATTAGAGGAGGCTCCGGCAGCAAAGCTGAAGCTTGAAGCGGAAAATATTAAATTTTCTGACGGAAATAAAAAAGGTGATAATGCAATTGAAGCCCTTTGCAAACAGTTGAACCTTAATCGGAACAATAAAGATTTGCTGCGGGGAGTTGCCATGTTGCTTTGTCGTGGTGCTGAACCTCCGCGAAGTGAAGCACTGTGTCAATTATTGGCAGATAAACGTAGTGATTTGCTCAAAGAAATCGATCGTTATATGGATACTCGACCCGAATTGGTTGATCCTTTTGTGAGCCGATGTCATTTAACTGACAGTGCATTACATAAAATAATCTATATCGATCATTCGTGGGGAAGTACCTTATGGCAGCTGTTGGGTAGGCCTAGCGATGCAGCTTTTGCGATAGAAAGGTTAGTCACCCGCAAATACAGCCGACGTCTGGAAGGGAATACTAAATCTTCTATATTGCCAACAGTAGCTGCAGTACCATTAAATGGGGATGAACCTCCATTTAAACTCTATGCAGAATTTGTACGACGTTATAACGAAGCGTACGAGAATCAAAAAATTACCAATCCTTGGAGCACTATGCGTTGGATGATTGCTGGGGGAAAATGTAATTGGGAGACAGTAAAACAATATGCCAGTACCCATCAAGGAACCAGGACGCAGATTATCTATGACGATATGTTTAAGACCTTACCGAAAATGCAGATGCATGAACAAATCGAAAGCTCGGTTGTAGAAGTTGAGGTACAGCATATTCCTAGTGAAAATAAGTTATAATAAACAAATTTTAATGAACAGCAGCATTTTTCTTAGAGATGGAAGCCTCAAGAAGAAATTTAGAGGGAACCATCTCTAAGTAAAGTAATAAATGGATGTCATGTATGCATTGCATTAAAATTAATTATTAATAATAGTCTTAATTTATTTTTTGGGGTTTAGTCATTATGAATATTAGTTTATTCCTTTTAATGATGATTTGTTTTATTGGTATGATTAGTCCAGGACCGGATTTTATACTTGTTACAAAAAACGCTCTTTTTTACCCCAAACGCGAGGCTTTAGCAACGGCCTTTGGTATTGTCACTGGATGTCTTTTTCATGCTACTTATTGTATTTTGGGGTTGGCATTCATTATCACACAAAGCATCGTCCTTTATACAACTATAAAATATGCAGGCGCATGTTATTTAATTTATCTTGGAATAAAAGGTCTAAAATCTAAACAATCAGCAACAATACATCAAGATCTAACCTCCATGAAAAATATAACAACTTCAAAAGCTTATATCGAAGGTGTTTTGTGTAATGCTTTAAATCCAAAGCTGGCAGTTTTTCTTCTCTGCTTGTTTACTCAGTTTGTCTCAATTAATGCATCAGTAGGCGATAAGGCTTTAGTTGCTGGAGTATTTGTTGCTGAGTCCGCTTTGTATTGGCCTTTATTGGTTTTATTCCTGCAATCCAATAAAGTGCGAATGATATTCGCTAATTTTCAAACCGTTTTGAGTCGTTTGTTTGGTGGTTTATTGGTTTATATAGGAATTCGCGTGATGTTGAGCGCGGATTAATAGTTTATGAGAGATAGAATGTTGAAAAAAGCCTTAGGTTTAAAAAAAACAGAATTGGATACCCCGTGCTTATTAATTGATAAAAATATTTTGCAATCCAATTTAGAAGCCATGAGGAACCATTCTATTGAAAAAAAAGTCAATGTCCGGCCGCATTGTAAAACTCATAAGTGTTCTAAACTAGCTCAGTTACAGATTGAATACGGCGCAATAGGTGTTAGTGTTGCTAAAATTTCAGAAGCTGAAGTTCTTATTCAGAATGGAATACCTAACGTCCTGATTACTTCGCCGATTGTTACGAACAATAAGATTTCTAGGCTCATTTCCTGTTTGGAGCAAGCGCCTTCTACTTTAATAGTTGTAGATAATAAAGAAAATATAGTCGCTTTAAATGAGGCTGGCGCACGCCATAAGAAAATGATTCATGTGCTGGTGGATGTGGATCCAGGGATAGGTCGTACTGGGGTTAAACCAGAGTATGCCTTAAATTTTGCTTTGGAAATGAAGCAATTTCCTTGGTTAAACTTGATGGGAATTCAATGTTACGCTGGTAACTTACAACATATATCTTCATTTAATGAACGTAAAATTAAATCATTGCAAACGATGCAAATGGCAAGTGACCTTGTAAAACGCTTTAGAGAACACGGTCTTAATTGCCCCATATTAACAGGAAGTGGAACAGGAACTTATGATATTGATGTTGAGGCGACAGAAGTAACTGAGATTCAACCTGGCTCTTATACGGTTATGGATGTTCAATATACTTCTATTGGTTCCCAAAGTGATGGGGAGCAATTTAATACATTCAAACCGGCAATGACCCTTTTAACTACAGTCATCAGCAATAATAGAGCAGAGCATGTTACTGTAGATGCTGGCACAAAATCCATCTATATCGAGCAATGCAAACCTCAAATTATTAACCATCAGGGCTTGGAATATGATTGGGGGGGATTTGGTGATGAGCATGGTAAAGTTACTGCGGTAAATGGTGCTCAATTACCGGCATATGGTGAGGTTTTAGAACTGATTGTGCCTCATTGCGATCCAACAATTAACCTGTTTGATCAATTTTTTATTACTGAAAATGATGTTGTAGTAGATATTTGGGATATTGATCTCAGAGGGAAATGTCAGTAGCTCCGCAAACGCCTCAAAAGATTTTTGTAATAGAACCAAAATAATATATAACCATCTAATTAAATTTTCTTGCTGAATTAGCCGTATGAAAAAGCATGTTTTATCAAAAATTAAGAATCCAGATCGAGTTAATTATGCCAGGAGAACTTGCTTAAACTTAATATACCCCATAGAATTCTAGTTTTCTTAGAATTTGCCAGGAGAGTAGTACATGGGGTGGAATGAGCCAGATAAAGGCAAAGATCCCTGGAAGGGTAAAAATCAGCCTCCAGATTTAGATGAAGCTCTTAAACGTGTTCATGACAAATTGAAGAAGATTCTATTCGGAGGAGCTGCTAAAATGAGTAATGAGCCTTCCAAAAAATCAAATAGCGGTCTAGTGACTTTAATAGTTGTCTCGAGTGCTTTTATTCTCTGGGTGCTTTCTGGCATTTTTATCGTTGATCCTGCTGAGCAAGCGGTGATTCTTCGTTTTGGCAAATATGTAGAAACTGTGGGATCAGGACCTCATTGGATACCAAGAATTATCTCTTCCAAAATCATTATGAATGTGGATAGAGTGTTGGATTATTCTTATTCCGGACAAATGCTTACTCGGGATGAAAATTTGGTTTCAGTGTCTTTGGCCGTGCAATATCGCATTGGTGATCTGGAGGATTACTTATTTAATGTTGCCAATCCTGAAGAAAGTTTGCAGCAGGCAACCTCAAGTGCTCTAAGGCAAGTAGTTGGAACAACTACTTTAGATCAAATGATTACTGAAGGTCGTGAAGTTTGGGGCAATCAAGTTCAAGATACTTTGATAAAAACATTGGATTTATATAAGACGGGTATTTCGATCGTTAATGTATCACCTCAGCCAGCACGTGCACCAGAGAGTGTACAAGATGCATTTGATGATGCGATTAAGGCGCAAGAGGATGAAAAACGGTTTAAAGAACAAGCCTATGCTTATGCAGCAAAAGTAGTGCCGATCGCCGAAGGGAAGGCAAGCCGTATTAAGCAAGAGGCCGAAGCTTATTCCAAACAGGTTGTATTGAATGCTCAAGGAGAGGTTTCCGAGTTCTTGGCCTTACTGCCTCAATATGTCGCAGCTCCCAATATTACAGCGGAGCGCATGTATTTGGAGACGATGCAAAATGTACTAAGCAAGACCAGTAAGATCATTGTTGATAGCAAATCTGGTAACTTGTTGTATCTACCCCTCGATAAATTATTTGAAAAGCCCTCCGGTTTTCCAACTGTCTCCGCCAAAAATGGTAAAACGGAGAGAGATGAGAGTGGTGAGACAGAGAATTTAGTCGATGATCGTGAGTTTACTAGACCTATTTATCGACAAGGGAGAGATTAACAATGAAAACTACTGCTAGAACCCTTGGCATCCTGATCTTCTTAATACTTTTATTTTTATTGACCAGTGTATTTACGGTAACGGAAGGGCAGCAAGGTATTCTTCTGCGTTTAGGGCGTTTGGTGGATGATAAATTAACTAATAAAGTTAAGGTATTGAACCCTGGTTTGCATTTTAAAATACCGTTTATCGAGAATGTACGCATTTTTGATACTCGTATTCAAACGATGGATATTAAATCGACTCGTATTGTTACCAAGGAAAAAAAGGATGTAATGGTTGATTATTATGTTAAATGGAAGATTACTGATTTAGCCCAGTATTTTAGGTCAACTGGTGGTAGTGAATTTAAAGCAGAAACATTATTAGAACAACAATTAAATACATTATTACGTGCTCAGTTTGGTAAACGCACCATCTCTGAAGTTGTATCGGGCGGTCGTGACGATTTAATGGAGTTGTTGCGAAAAGCGGCTCAAAAGCAAGCAGGCGGATTAGGTATGATTGTGGTTGATGTGCGCATTAAAGGAATAGAGTTACCAGCCAATACTAGCAATGCGATTTATCAACGTATGCGTGCTGATATGCAAAAAATTGCGAATAGACATCGTGCTGATGGTCAAGCGGCTGCTGAGGAAATAAAAGCTAAAGCCGATGCTAATGTCATGGTCTTATTGGCAAAAACTCGCAGTAATGCACAGAAAATAAGAGCAATTGGACAAGCACAAGCGGCATCAATCTATGCAGATGCATACAATAAGAATAAAGATTTCTTTGCTTTATATCGCAGTTTGCTTGCATATGAAGTGAGTTTTAAAAGTAAAAAAGATATTTTGGTATTGGATCAAAGTAGTGCATTTTTTGATTATTTTAAGGAAGCTACACCAAAAAATGATGGTGTACCTGCTAAAAAGTAACTATAATGTTAAGTTTTGATAACTATTCATCCTATAGCAAAATTGTGGAAAACGTCCGAATTTGAGTGCAGGTTGAATAAGAAACATTCTGAAAGAGTACGATGACTTTGTGAGTATTTTTCAGAATGTTTCTTATTTAAGATGTCTCTAATGAGGAAGCGGGTCAGGGAGGAGTAGTTACAAATTTTGTTGAAATTGAGTTCAAATGTTCTCAATTTAGAGCGGCGAATAGCATTTTGCAAATTAAGAGTAGATCATGGGTAAAAACGTTGTTGTTTTAGGAACGCAGTGGGGCGATGAAGGCAAAGGTAAAATTGTCGATTTATTAACTCAAGATGCGCAGGTTGTTGTTCGTTATCAGGGCGGTCATAATGCAGGCCATACCTTAAAAATTAATGGGGTGAAAACTGTTTTACGTCTCATTCCATCAGGTATGCTGCGACCCAATGTAATCTGTTACATTGCAAACGGAGTGGTTCTTTCACCTGATGCACTTTTAAGTGAAATTAAAGAACTAGAACAAAGTGGGGTTGATGTTCGTTCTCGCTTACGCGTTAGCATGGCATGTCCTCTAATTCTCCCATGTCATGTCGCTATGGATAAAGCACGCGAAGCCCATATGGGAAATGCAGCAATTGGTACTACTGGACGTGGTATAGGCCCTGCATATGAAGACAAGGTAGCTCGCCGCGCATTAAAGGTTAGTGATTTATTTCATCCTGAGCGGTTT
The DNA here is from genome assembly GCF_003990155.1 of Legionella qingyii. Taxonomy (NCBI): domain Bacteria; kingdom Pseudomonadati; phylum Pseudomonadota; class Gammaproteobacteria; order Legionellales; family Legionellaceae; genus Legionella; species Legionella qingyii. The sequence goes on along the minus strand of NZ_RZGX01000018.1, from coordinate 31,876 downwards.
GAAAAAAAATTATCAGACCTTTTAGATTACTACAATTTTATTTTGACTGAATATTTCAAACAGCCTGCTGTAGCGATGCAACCTATATTAGACTCCGCTTTGCAGTGGGCTGAAGAATTACGCCCTATGGTGTGTGATGTCTCTGCTTGTTTGCATGAACACAGAGAGGAAGGAGATAATATTTTATTTGAAGGTGCCCAAGGGGTCTATCTGGATATCGATCATGGTACTTATCCTTTTGTTACTTCTTCAAACACTTGTGTGGGATCGGTAATTAATGGTGCAGGATTTGGCCCGAGATATATTGACTATGTTTTAGGGATTACCAAAGCTTATACTACGCGTGTTGGCGGTGGTCCTTTCCCGACAGAGCTTTTTGATGATGTAGGCAAGCAGATTGCTGAGCGCGGTCAAGAATTTGGGGCCGTTACTGGAAGACCTAGACGTTGTGGTTGGTTTGATGCGGTTTTGTTAAAACACTCAATTGAGTTGAATAGTATTACAGGATTATGTATCACTAAGCTGGATGTTCTGGATAAAATAGAGGTGTTACGCATCGCAGTTGCTTATAAAGACGAAAAGGGTAATTTAATTTCTCGTCCACCTCAATCAGCGGCTGATTTTCAGGGATTAGAGCCAGTTTACGAAGAAATGCCAGGCTGGGAAGAGTCTACTGCTGATATAACGAATATAAGTGATTTGCCTGCGAATGCACTGGCTTATTTGAAACGCATAGAAAATCTGCTTAATGTCCCCATTGATATATTATCAACAGGTCCAGAACGTGATTCGACGATAATTTTACGCGGTCCGTTTGGAGCTTAATTGTTCCTGGTTATACAAAATTCCAGGCTACAATGATTTTTAGGATGTATTAACAACCCTTATACTTCTCGTATACCGCGACTTGTTCCTGAGAGATGGTCACTTTTTGTGACCATCTCTCAGGAACAAGTCGCGGTGCGTAAAAGGAGGAATGAACTGTCAAAAAACTCCATTTCAGACATAAAAATTTAGATATCTGCAAACTTATTCTCAAAGGTGCGTAGCTTTTGCTCCAATCCCCACTGTAATTGAGCTTTTTCACTTCCTTTTATAAACTGTTGACAGCGTTCGCTTTCTAAATCTTGACAATCTTGAGTCAGTAGCGCTTTATCAGCATCGGACCATATGCTTTTTCCAGGTACGAATGCGTAGGTTAGAGCATTCCTATTAATTTGTTTTAAAGTTTGATAATCCAGACCATGTTTTAATACAGCTTCAACATATTGCTGGCTCAAATTGGTACGTAATATACCTTCATCATCAGTAGATAATACAACTGGAACATGATGTTGAAGATAAAAATTCAAAGGATGATTGCGACCAGAAATCTTTAATATTTTAAAATTGCTGACGAGATTAATCTCTACTGCCCTATGATTCTTCGCCATAAAATTTAAGGTATTTTTCACATTATTTTCATGAGCAATATCTACCCCATGCCCAATTCTTTGCGCCTGACCAGTAAAAAGGGCATCATGAATGTGATAATCCAAATCTTCCGGAGTGACTATCTCCTGGCTTAGTTCGCCGGCATGCAAGGCGATATTGACTTGGGGGTATATCTTATGCAGGTATTGATACATTTGCATTTGTTTGCGAAAGTCACGCAAAGAAATAATACCGTCCTCAGGTTGGACCAAATTAACGCCGACAAGTGTGCCTTTGCTTTTTATGGATTGAGCTACGGCTTCAAAAGCATTAAGTGTTTGAGCAAAGAGATTATCAAAAGATTGCTCTCTAAGTGAATAATATAAAAATTTAACTTTTATTTGGCAGGCTTTTTTTTCCGGATTCGTTTCGCAGCCTATCTCTTGACGTGCTTGTTGCAAAATACGATTTGATTCGACCACTGTATAATTGATATTATTTTGAAAATCCTGATTGGCTAATAAACGCTTTGTTTTTTGGTCAAACGAAGTAGTATCTTTAAGCATATCGCCAAAACTGCTTGAATGGGCGTTATCAGGTAAAATCATTAATTCCATATAGTGTTCATTTTGTTGTGCTGCAGTTTGCAACACCGCGGCAACTAGCTCAGGCTGATGATCTGCAACTATGGCATTGAACTTGTAGAATGAGCTGAAAAAATGATCATGTCCTGATTCTTTTCCTGGTACGAAATCTTTCATCGACCAACTTCTCACAGTATTTGCATAAAGTCCAGGGTGATTAAGCAGATCCTTTGTATCGATTCCATTACAGTCAGAGGTGTTTTTGCTCACTGTCCAATTGACTGTATTCAAGCAATAGTTATCTTTAGATGCCAATTCCAGCATAACTTCAGGGTAAGCACCTCCGGCTAAGTGATAATGTAATTCACCACCTTTAGGCATGCTCTTAAAAAATGCATATAAGGTGTGAGGGTCATTTTTTATTTGATCAAAATAAGATTGAACATTAGCTTGAACAAAAGAGGAAAAGAATAGACCAGCAAGGAGTGATATTGATTTAATATAGTTCATTGTATTCGAAAATATGTCAAATTTGTGGAATTATCGCACAATTATTATTAAATCCCAACCATTGTATTTACATTCTATTCATAGCAAAATGATTTTACTGTTCTTAGGCGCTGTCGCATCAGTTCTCGCCGTAATTGTATTACGCCGATCTAGGGAGCGATAAATTGAGAATAGGGGCATGCAGGAAAAGGGTTCAACAATCATTTGAATGTAAATATCAATATTAAGTCGAATCAATTAGGATGATGAATATGAAATATTTTTTATCAAAGTTTTATACTGTATTAGGTACTTTTTTTCTGTCGCTAATAACAGCAAGTTTTTGTAACGCTGCATCTGAGTTGGGTGATTCTACAAATAAAGCCAAAATGACAATCAATGTTGGTATTTATGCTCCATTTTCTGAAAAATCTGCTTTTATTGGTAGAAATATGTTAGGGGCAATGGAAATTGCACGAGATCAATTAAAGTCCACAGAAATTAATTATGAGTTTTATACGCTGGATAAAATGCCAAATAATGCTAATGCAGCAGAAACCTTGCAAAAATTTATTGATGCACATCACATTAATGTAATTATGACTGAAGGAACCGAGAGTGGTGCTTTAGTTGCACCTTTGGCGAAAAAAAATAAACTCATTCATTTTTGTCTCACTGATGACTCAATAATTGCCGATGGAAAAAATAATTTTCAGGCACAAAGCCCTAATCACAAACAATCTGCTGCATTGACTAAATCAACGAAGCCAGAATTTATCGCGCAATTTAAACAAGAATACCTTAGTCATCCTATCAGTGAAGCAGGGTATGCTTTTGATGTATTCCATCTAATCCATAATAGTGCTTTGCTTGCGATGCAAACCCATTCTGATTTTTCCAGCCAAGCAATCGCAACTCATCTGTTGGCTATTGAGCCTGGAATGGGAGTCATGGGTGCATTTAATATAGGTAAAAATGGTGTTTCATATAAGAAGCAGACGCTTACTGCCTAACTTTAATTGAATGGCTACTGAGTAACTGTTTCTAAAATGACCTGGAGGTAAATCCGAAGGATTGCCGCGGGTTTTACCTTAGTCTTGTGCACATCTGACCTTTCCCCTAGGTTTTCAACTTGTGACGGAGAGACAGGGGTACTCTGTTCTACCCTGTTATAAAAAGAAGAGGAGCCTAAGTGGGTCGAATCCAACCCATTGACTCCTCTTTTTTACGAGTTACTAATTATCTATTAGCTAAAGCCATGCCTTCCAAAACCGTTAAAGCTGCATAGAGTTGATAGTCATTATGCATTAACTCATCCATTTGAGCTTTGAAGTTTTTAGCTTTAGTAATTTCCTTGTTATTTTTATTAATTAAGTGTCCACTGAGATTTGCTTCACTATATCCAGTAGGATCAGCAGGTTTCGCAGCAGTTTTAGGAATTTCTACCTCATTCACTACGATATCAGGGACAATTCCTTGAGCTTGAATTGAAGTTCCTGATGGAGTGTAATACAGCGCGGTAGTTAACTTAATTCCAGTTTTTTCATCCAGCGGTAATACAGTTTGAACTGAGCCTTTACCAAAGCTTGTTGTACCGAGGATAACAGCTCGTTTGTTATCTTTTAGTGCGCCAGCTACAATTTCAGCTGCAGATGCAGAACCGTTATTGATTAATACAACCATTGGGGCGTTATGTAAGACATCTACTCCTTTGGCCAAGGCGGTAAAATCTGAGCCAGGCAAACGTCCTTTGGTTGAAACGATTGTTTCTGGTTTGCCTGATTTATCTTTACCGAGGAAGGCATCAGAAACTTGTATTGCTGAATCAAGTAGTCCTCCTGGGTTGTTGCGTAAATCCAGGATTAGGCCTTTTAAATTTCCACCAGATTGTTGTTTTAGCCTATCAATGGCTTGTAACATGTCTTTTCCAGTTAATGCTTGGAATTGTGTTAAACGAATATAACCATAGCCGGGGGCGATTATTTTACTTTGTACACTTTTAATTTGGATAATTTCTCGAATTAAATCAAAAGTTAGCGCTTTATTAACCCCTTTACGTAATATAGTCAACTGAATTGTGCTTCCAGCTTTACCACGCATCAAATTGACAGCATCCTTAAGTGAAAGACCCTGAACGGATTCTTTTCCCAATTTAATAATGTAGTCTCCAGATTTGATGCCTGCTTTGAAGGCTGGTGTATCAACGAGAGGAGTAACTACTTTAACCACTCCATCCTCCATGGTTACTTCGAGCCCTAAACCGCCAAATTCACCACTAGTTGATGTTTGTAGATCTTTAAACTCTTCTTCATCCAGGTAACTTGAGTGCGGATCAAGTCCCGTGAGCATACCACGAATGGCATTATCAAAGAGTTCTTTATCATCAACAGGTTTGACATAGTATTTTTTAATTTCACCTATAGCATTGGAAAAGCGTTGAACATCTTCTAAAGGAACCGCTTTAGTCGTAGAGCTTGAGGTTGTAGACGTATCTGTGTTAGCCTCATCATCTGCAAAGCCTGTAAGAGGTAACATAAGAGTAAACGCGTATACTATCGCAAGCGTGCATGGATATAGTTTTTTTATCAACATAGCGATCTCCTCAGATGCAAGGCTGCAAAATAAGCCATCTTCTTTTATTATAATTATTGAAATGCAATTAAGGTGCCAGGGTTAAACTAAGACAACCAATTAAGCGGTGGAATAGCTTTTCCCTTTAGTCTTATTTCAAAGTATAGACCGTTTTGTTTAATTCCGCCGCTATGACCTACACTAGCAATTTGCTCATTTTGACGTACGTACTGGCCCTTGCTCTTAAATAGAGATTGATTATGAGCATACAAGGTCATGAAGCCTTGCCCGTGATCAATGATAAGAAGTAAACCATATCCTTTAAGCCAGTCACTAAATACAACTTTCCCAGGGTAAACGGCAGTTACTACGGCTCCTTCATCGGCAAAAAATGTCACCCCTTGGTTCATTTTTCGTAGAGAACGGCTCTGGCTCTGGACCGGGGACGGCAATTTTTTGCGCATCTGGTTAAAGGGTGTGCTTGCAGTGGGAATACTTTGTTGTGTTGCTAATGATTTGAGTAAACGTGCTAAATTTTCTTTATTTTTCCGAACGTCATGCAACCTGTTTTGTTTATCTTGAATTTCATGGTTCAGTGATTGAATTAGAGTTTTATGATAATTTTTATTTTCTTGTAGTTGCTGTTGATGTTGAGTAAGTTCTGATTTTAATTGTTTATTGGCAATAAGTTCTGTTCTCAATTTTTCCCTGCTCTCGCTAAGGCTCGTGCGGGTTTTATCAATTTTATCGATAAGCTGTTGCCGTGATTTAACGATGTATTGATAATATGTTAAAGTTCGACTCACTTTATTGGGATCATCCTGATTCAGGAGTAATTTAAGCGGTTGATATTCTCCCATTTGATAACGAGCACGTACGTGGTTCGCTAATAATTGCTGTTGGGTAATCAGCTGTTGGTTTAGTTGATTTACTTGTTCTTGTAGGTCAGTAATTTTATTTTCTGTATTCTTGATCTCATTTTGGATGAAATGTAATTTATGAATCCCTGCACCAATTTGCTTTTCAGTTTCAGACAATTCCTTATTTAATAGGCCTCGTTTATCGTGAGCTGAATTTAATGTTTTTTGGAGGCTGTTAATTTGCGCATCCAATTGTTTTAATTTATTTTGTGTTTGCACAACAGCAGATGTGGATTCTGCATGGCCCCCGAAACAAAGCAAAAGACCAAAGAGTAATCCGGAAAAATAAGTTGTACCATTTTCTATCCTAGATCGCATTTGATATGTTGCTTCAGAAGAATAGTTTTTCGTCGATATAATGTCCGAATCCTTATGTACTCGTTTCGAAAGAGGTTTATTGCATTTTAATTTCTGTCTGATTGTTATTGAGCTGTGAAAACAATAATCTTTAACATCTGAGCGACATAAATTAAAAGAAACTTTATCATTCCATTTATTCATGAGTATTTTTTTCTAACAATTGACGACCTGTCATTTCCGCAGGTGGAGTAATTCCGAGTAAGCCCAGCATTGTTGGTGCGATATCAATCAAGCTACCTTCGCTTTGGGTAAAGTGCCAATTACCTCCAACGTATACTAATGGTACAGGTTCACTAGTATGAGCAGTATGTGCTTGATGAGTTGTTTCGTCAAACATTTCTTCAGCATTGCCATGATCGGCCGTAATGAGCAACTTCCCTCCTTGCCTTGCTAGTGCATGCCATACTTTGCTCATGCATTGATCAAGACATTCGATTGCGCGAATTGTGGCCTTAAAATCTCCACTATGTCCTACCATGTCAGCATTCGCATAATTGCAAATAATGACATCATAATCTTGGCTGTTAATTGCCTCGACCAAACTTTCTGTTAATTGTGGTGCACTCATTTCAGGTTGTAAGTCATATGTAGCAACTTTGGGAGAGGGTATTAAAATTCTTTCTTCATTAGTAAAAATATTCTCGTTTCCACCGTTAAAGAAAAAAGTTACATGAGCATATTTTTCTGTTTCTGCAATGCGTAATTGACTTAAGCCATGGGTTGAAAGCACTTCTCCTAAGGTATTATTTAAAGGAATAGGAGGAAAAGCCTGGGTTGTTGGTAAGTTTTTATCATATTGAGTCAGGCTGACAAAATAGGATAATTGCGGCTGCACTGCTCGAGTAAATTTTTTAAACGTTGGATCAATAAAAGCTGTGGTTAATTGTCGCGCTCTGTCTGCACGAAAATTAAAAAATAAAACGGCATCTCCATCCTCAATTGCTTTCTTCTCCCCTATAAGGGTAGGCGGTATGAATTCATCAGACAGATTTTGTTGATAATAAGAATTTATTGCTGTTTCTGCATCTTGGAAATGATGCTCACTGTTGCCTTGGGTTAATAAAGTATAGACAGGCTCTACTCTATCCCAGCGGTTGTCTCTATCCATCGCATAATAGCGTCCACTAATCGAACATACTCGGGCTATTGGATTTGATTTTAATTCTGCATTGAGGCGTTCTAAGCTCTGCAATGCGCTTTGTGGTGGGGTATCTCGTCCGTCTAAAAATAAATGCAAATAAACCGACGTAAATTTTTGCTGTGCACATAAGTCGAGCAAAGCAAATAAATGATGTTCATGACTGTGGACTCCTCCTAGAGAAAATAATCCCATGAGATGCAATGATTTTCCATTTTTTTGCAATGTGTTAATGACATCATGGAAGACAGGATTGTGGGCAAACTCCCCGTGATTTATGCTCTCATTAATACGAGTGAAATCTTGTTGTATTACTCTGCCGGCGCCTATATGCATGTGTCCTACTTCTGAATTGCCCATTTGTGCATCAGGTAAACCAACAGCAAATCCAGATGCTTGCAAAAGAATATGGGGGCAGTTTTTCCACCATTCATCCCATTGGGGGGTATTAGCTTGAGCAATAGCATTATGCTTATTATTTTCGTTATACCCCCAGCCATCTAAGATCATGAGCAACAAGGTTGCTTTTTTTTGCATGAAGTTCTCCAGAACACAATCCAAATTTTATGGGGGAAATTATACCTTACTTAATAACTATTTCGTAATGTATTCTCTCGGCTTCTATTATGTTTCTTGCAGTAAAATCATCTATGTGGTTACAACGGCATATGTACGATTTAGAAATCATTGCCGATATTGCTCATGGAAAAAATATTGGGATTATCCGACACTACATTCAGTAGTGACATTTTTGTATTAAAGAGGTTAGACTATGCACCATTTATTAGATTGGGAAGAGTAGTTTGGAACAAAAAATTCCTCAGCATGTTGCCATTATTATGGATGGAAACGGTCGTTGGGCTGAAAGTCGAGGGTTACCGCGTATAGAGGGTCATAAAGCGGGTGTTGAATCAGTAAAAAAAATGATTCGTTGTTGTATGACCAAAGGTATTCCTTGTCTGAGCTTATTTGCCTTTAGTTCAGAAAATTGGTCTCGACCCGCTGAAGAAGTTAATTTTTTAATGGAATTGTTCCTCGAGTCGTTGCGAAAGGAGCTTCCTGAATTGAATCAACATGGGATTCACTTACGATTTACAGGGGATCGTGGTTTGCTCTCGCCTGTATTGCAAAAACAAATGCAGGAAGCGGAGCTTTTGACGGCAAATAATGCGCAATTAATTTTGAATGTGGTTGTTAATTATGGTGGTAAGTGGGATCTGGTGAATGCCGCCAAAAAAATAGCCAAGGCCGTATTGAATGGTGAATTAAACATAGATGAAATAAACGAAACCAGCTTTGCTCATTATCTGGATACAGCAGGGTTACCAGATCCTGATTTATTTATTCGTACCAGCGGTGAGTTACGAATTAGTAATTTTTTCCTTTGGCAGCTTGCTTATACAGAGCTTTATTTTACTGAGGTACATTGGCCCGATTTTGGTGAGCATGAACTTGAATTGGCTTTGACTGCTTTTAATAAAAGAAAAAGAAGATTTGGGCAAATTTCCTAATTAACTCAGGGGCCTTTTACATTGATAGCAATACTGTAAACAGCCCCTAATATTAAGGACAACAAGATGTTCTTACAACGCTTAATTACAACCATAATTCTAGTACCCTTGGTTTTATTACTTATTTTTTATGGTAATCAATGGATTTTGGCAGGTATCGTTTTGGTTATTTTTCTTGCTGCAGCAAGAGAATGTTTTCAATTGATCCCTTTAAAAAATTGGCAGTTACAAGTCGGATTTGTTGCGTTGATGCTTTTGTGTTTATGGGCTTGTGGTTATCTTTTTACATATTGGTTATATGCTGGATTAATTATTTGGGGTTTGAATATTTTTGCCATCCTTAGTTTTCCAGGATCACAGAAATATTGGGGATACCCTGGTATTGTTGCGATGGTGTGTTTGTTGCTCTTACCTTTATTCGTACAAAGTCTTATTCATTTATATTATTTATCTAACGGTAAAGCATTACTTGTTTATTTGCTGTTTTTAATCTGGGTTTCAGATACAGGAGCTTATCTTAGCGGTAAGCTTATGGGAAAACATAAGGTAATTCCTCAAGTTAGTCCTGGAAAGTCCTGGGAAGGAGTTGCCGGTGGTATTATCCTGTCCATGCTGATTGCTTGGGTTGGCTATGGTTATTTTCACCCAGTTTCCGGTGTTCATTGGTTCATTTTAGCCTTATGTACTATAATTATTGCCATATTTGGTGATTTATTCATCAGTATATTGAAGCGCCGTTGTCATTTAAAAGATACAGGCGCCATTATTCCTGGTCATGGGGGTATTTTAGACCGTTTAGACAGTTTAATTGCAGCTTTACCTTTATTTTATTTCGGACTAACTTTGTAACTACTCACATGGGTTATTCAAACCATCCGAGCTTATAAATCGATAAAACAGGATGTTTTTTCGTGAGTGTGCCATAGCAAGAAAGCACTTTTTCTAGGTTTCGGAGAATTCTGGGAGAGTAATTCTCGAGTATTACTTAATTTGGGATAGCACTATGCTTTCAACATTGCTGTATTTTCTTTTGGCTTTAGTATTATTAGTTACAGTTCATGAGTATGGCCATTTTCAAGTGGCACGTTGGTGCGGAGTTAAAGTACTGCGCTTTTCTTTTGGTTTCGGCCCCATTTTGGCACGTTGGTGTGATAAAAAAGGAACAGAATATGCCTGGTCATTATTTCCTCTTGGTGGCTATGTCAAAATGCTTGATGAATCCGAAGGAGATGTTGCCGAGAACGAGCGTCATTTAGCCTTTAATAATCAATCTCTTTGGAAAAGAACTGCAATCGTTCTTGCTGGTCCTTTTTTTAATTTTCTCTTTGCTTTTGTCGCTTTATGGTGGGTATTGGTTATCGGTATGCAGTCTTTAGCACCGATGATTGAATCGGTAAAACCTAATAGCATCGCAGCACAAGCTGGATTAAAAGCCAAAGAAGAAATCATTGCGATGAATGATACTAAAATAAACAGTTGGCGCGATTTTCAATATGCGATTATGCCTCTTGTTGGTTCTCAGGAGACAATTCAATTAACGTTGAAGTCTTTAGTGGATGGGCATCAACGTCAGATTTCTTTGCCTTTGACTGATTGGAAATTGGATAGTAAAAAACCAGATCCTCTCGAAAGTTTGGGTATTGAACCTTTTATCCCTTCAATCCCTCCCATAGTTGGGGAGGTCGTTCCTGATTCTCCAGCAGCAAAAGCAGGATTAGAAAATGGCGATAAAATATTAAGTGTGGATGGGAAAGCTTTTAATGACTGGTTATTTTTAGTTGATTATGTACAGGCACGCCCAGATAAACAATTAACTTTATCAATTAATAGAAAAGGAAGTATACAAAAAGTAATAGTACAAACCGGAAGCCAGAAAAATAAAGGTAAAATTGAAGGATTTTTAGGTGTGCGGTCACAAAAGGTCCAATGGCCATCACATTGGTTACGTTTGGAAAGACAAGATCCCTTAACTGCTGTTGGCACCGCATTACAGCAAACGGCGCAATTGACTGGTACTACATTTACTTTGATGGGCAGGTTGGTCACTGGCCGATTAGGATTAAATAGTATTAGTGGTCCAGTAGGCATTGCTCAAGGAGCAGGTGATTCTGGGCGCAGTGGATTAACTTCCTATTTATTTTTCCTTGCTTTGGTCAGCATCAGCTTAGGGGCTTTAAATTTATTACCCATACCTATGCTAGATGGCGGACACTTGCTTTATTATCTACTAGAAGCAATCCGACGTAAGCCGTTATCTGATAGTTTAAAATCGGCAGGAGCTTATCTGGGGTTATTGCTATTAGCCGCGCTGATGTTTATTGCATTGACTAATGATTTATCGAGACTCGCAGGATAGTTGGAGCGACTAATCAAATCGCAATCGCAATCGCAAAGTATTGGCAAAGTCGGGGAACAAAAACTTGACAGTAGTTTCTACTTCCTATAAAAAGTGTTTCAATTTTTGGTGTACAGAGTTTGAGTATTAAAAGTACACGTAGTACTGGGCGTAAAATAATAATGAAAAAAATCAGCAGTAAATTTATATTAGGTGTTTGTTGTTCCTCGCTCATAGCCTGGTCTTCACAAACGATAGCAGCAGATACTTTTGTCGTGCGCAGCATTAAAGTTACCGGTTTGCAACGCGTTTCTACTGGAACAGTACTCAACTATATCCCTGTCCAGGTTGGAGAGGAGATAGGTCCTGAATCAACTGCTGAGATTATTCGAACTCTTTATGATACTGGTTTTTTTCAGTCTGTTTCATTGGAGCGACAAGGCAATACTTTAATTGTTAATGTAACAGAAAGAGCAACCATCGGCTCAATTAGTGTGGTAGGAAATAAAGAAATTCCTAGCGACAAGATGAAAGAGTTCCTCAAAGAAATGGGCTTGACCAAGGGACGCGTATTTCAGACATCCACTTTGGAGCGTTTGGAGAAAGAGTTAAAGCAAGCTTATAACGCTAGAGGAAAGTATAACGCGCGGATTGAAACTCGAGTTAGCCCTTTAACCGATAATAGAGTGGGTATTACCGTTACGATTTCTGAGGGACGTGTCTCACGCATTAAACAAATCAAAATAATAGGTAATCACGATTTCTCTAAAAATGAATTGTTACCCGAGTTTGCTTTATCAAAATCCAGCATCTTTACTTATTTTACTAAAAAAGATCAGTACTCCAAGTCAGGTATGGATGCATCTTTAGAAGCATTACGCTCTTTTTACATGGATAGAGGTTATTTGAAGTTTAAAATTATATCATCACAGGTGTTGCTGTCGCCCGATAGAAAAGACGTCTTCATCAATGTTCATATTGAAGAGGGGCCTCAATATCATTTTTCAGGCTATAAAGTAGTAGGAAAACCGATATTGGCACCAGAAAAAATTAATTCATTAATCCAGGTAAAAAAAGGTGCTGTTTTTTCACGCAAAAAGGTAACGGATTCAATTTCTGCTATTGGGCTGGCGTTAGGGGATGTTGGTTACGGCTTCCCTGCAATAAATGCAGAACCGCAAATCGATGAAGAGAACAAAACCGTATTCATTAATTTTATTGTGCAACCAGGACGGCATGTTTACGTTCGACGCATTAAATTTCATGGCAATACCAAAACCAGTGATTATGTATTGAGAAGTGTAATTCGTCAGGATGAGGGGGGATTATTATCTCTTCATAATATTAAAGAATCTGAAAGACAATTGCGCTTATTAGGGTATTTAAAGAATGTTGATGTAAAAACCACTCCAGTACCCGAAGCAAACAACCAGGTTGATTTAGATGTACAAGTAGAGGAGGCGCCTTCTGCTGAAGCAAGTGCTTCTATTGGTTATGGTACTAATGGTTATCAATTAAATGCTTCAGTAAATCAACATAACTTTATGGGTACAGGACGCTCCATGGGTGCTGCATTTACTGCAAGTAAATGGGGACAAGACTACACTGTAAATTACTATAACCCATTTTATACCGATACAGGGATAGGACGTGGTCTCAATCTTTACTACGCACGCGTCGATCCCAGAAACCTCAATGTCAGTACATACAACTCTAACCGTTTTGGTGGAGACGTAAATTACAGTATACCTCTCGGTGAAACAAGCAGATGGCAATTAGGCTATGGTTATCAGGATGTAGAAATTAAAAGTGTTGGTAATGTAGTGCCTATTAAGAATTTTGTGCAAATGTATGGAACTCATTTCCAGGAAATTCGTCTATCTACAGGATGGAGTCGTAATAGCTATGATCAATTTCCATATCCTACAAAAGGGCTCAACCAACAACTTTCTGGCGTAATTGCATTACCTGCCAGTTCGAATTCTTTATCCTATTATAAGGGTTCATATCAAGCGCGTCTGTATCAGCCTATAGCACGTGGGTGGATTTTCTCCTTGCAAGGGTTTGCAGGCTATGGAAATTCTTTTAACAATAATGGACTACCATTTTTCGAGAATTATTATGCAGGGGGTACTGCACAGCCTGGCCAGGTACGTGGATATGACAGTTACTCTTTAGGTCCATTAGATAATTACCGTAATTCCGTGGGCGGTAACTTGTTACTTACTGGAACGGCGGGAATTATCTTGCCTTATCCCTTAAGTCGAGATAACGTACGTACAACGGTGTTTGTTGATGCGGGTAACGTCTTTGGTGTGAATACCTTACCTACCTTGACTGGACAATATGAAGGTCCTTTAAGATACTCAGCAGGCCTTTCACTTGAATGGCGTTCTCCTTTTGGACCTTTGGCATTTAGCTTGGCTAAGGCATTGAATCCTCAACAATTCGATCAAACGCAGATCTTCCAGTTTGCTCTATCTTCAGGATTTTAATTTATAATTTTCTATCCCCACTCTCACGATTGAGAGTGAGGATAAGTAATTTCTTATATATTATAAAATTATCGAAAATCATGTTGTACATATCGCAACCTATTTCGAATTATGCTAGCATCATGCTCTTTAATTTAGGAGATTAGTTATGAAACGGTTAGGTCTGGTCATAATGACCTTTGTTTTCAGCGTGTTTGGCGCAAGCGCATTCGCTGATACAGCAAAAATTGGCGTAGTTGATCTACAAAAGATTATGCAAACTTCCAGTCAAATAAAAGAAATCCAAAAGAAATTGGAGAAAGAGTTTAAGCCTCGTCGCGACAAACTTGTAGCTGTTGAAGCAGGAATTAAAGCTGATATGGAGAAGTTCAAGCGTGATAGTTCAATCATGAGCGCGACTCAAAAGAAAGAAATGGAAAAGAAAATTGTTAGTGCACAACAACAATTTGAGCGTGATGGTCAGCAATATCAACAAGAATTAAGTACCGCAAATAATGAAGCAATGGAAGCATTGTACGCTAAAGTTCGTGCAGCTATTGCAAAAGTTGCGAAAGATGACAAGTACGATCTTATTGTACAAAAAGATGCGGCTCCTTTCAGTGCAACTACTCTTGATGTAACTGATAAAGTTGTCAAAGCAATTAACTAATTCGGCGATATAAACTTGCTGACTTTAGCAGAACTTGCGGATCAATTAGATGGCGTGTGGCATGGAAATGCTGATCACGCCATTTTTTGTTTTGCCTCCCTTAGTCGAGCTACTTCGCAGGATGTTGCTTATTACGATAAATCCATATTACGCCAAGCTCTGGATACTACATTAGCCGGGGCAGTCTTACTTAGAGCGGAACATCAGCATTTATATCGTGGAAACTGTATCGTCGTCTCTCACCCTTTAAACGCGATGATACATGCTACCCAGCTTTTATCAGTACCCATGTTTCCAAGATCCGGGATTGATCCTACGGCGATAATTCATCCATCTGCTCAATTAGGTCAAGATATATCAATAGGTGCTTACAGTGTAATTGGTGCTGATGTTCAAGTTGCTGATGGAGTTACTATAGGAGCAAATGCTGTTATTGAATCTTCGGTACGAATTGGTGAACACACTAAAATTGGACATGAAGTAGTAATCCATACAGGTTGTCAGTTAGGTGCCCACGTGGTTATAAATTCTGGCTGTGTTATTGGCGCATCTCCGTTCAATTATTTAAAGGAACATGGGCGCTGGCAACAGGGCTATAGTGTGGGTGCTGTTATTATTGCAAATGACGTGCATGTAGGATCTAATACTGTAATTGACCGAGGTTCTTTAAGCGATACTTATTTGGGTGAAGGGGTCTGTATTGATAATTTAGTCCAGATTGCACATGACGTATTGATAGGTAAAAATACAATCATTGCGGGTTGTGCTGCTGTAGGTGCTTATGCGCAAATTGGCGCAGATTGTATTGTTGGTGGTGCTAGTTGTATCGCGGCTCATGTGCATTTAGCTGATGATGTAGTGATCACCGGAATGTCCACAGTAAGCAAATCTCTTGCTCGAGCTGGAATTTATTCCTCTGGAACTTTAGTACATGAACACCACCGTTGGCGTCGTAATGCAGCACGATTTCGACGATTGGATGATTATATAGTAAAGCTTGGTACCTTAGAGAAAAAGTTAAGCAGAATTGAAGAGGAATAAGTTTTAACATTAGCAATTGATTTAGACTTGTTAAAGCAGGATAATGTTTTCTCTTTTGGACCTCACTTTTGGCCCATACCAAGCATATTTATTTAAGCGAGAAACTGCGTATGAGTGAACCTGTAGATATAAAACAGATTTTTAATATATTGCCGCACCGGTACCCAATGATCCTGGTAGACAGGGTATTAGATTACACACCATTTGATTGTTTGACCGCGATAAAAAATGTCACGATTAACGAGAATTTTTTTACTGGCCATTTCCCAGAAAATCCAATTATGCCCGGCGTATTGATGCTGGAAGCGTTGGCACAAGCCAGTGGGCTCTTAGCGGGATTGTCTCAAACACCTGAAGAAAATTATGGTATTTTGCATTTTTTTGCCGGTATCGATAATGCAAAATTTAAACATGTGGTTACTCCAGGAGACCAGCTGCGCTTGGAAGTAAAAATATTAGCAAGAAAAAGAGAATTTTGGCGTGTGCATGGCGAAGCTTATGTAGGTGATAAACTGGCCTGTTCCGCGGATTTATTAAGTGCTGCGAAGGAAATTCAAAAGTGATAGATGAACGTGCGATAATTCACCCTAGTGCAAAACTGGCAAAAGGGGTATCAGTAGGTCCTGGCGCTATAATCGGTGCTGAAGTAGTGATAGGTGAAAATACGTGGATTGGTCCTTATGCAGTCATTGAGGGGCCAACAACTATAGGAAAAAATAATAAAATTTTCCAATTTGCTTCAGTGGGAGATGCGCCACAAGACATTACTTATAAAGGCGAACCAACTCGATTAGAAATCGGTGATGATAACATCATCCGTGAATATTGTATGATTAGCCGTGGAACCGTTAAAGGGGGCGGTGTTACTCGTATTGGTAATAAGAACTTTTTAATGGCATATTCCCATGTCGGTCATGATTGTATGATTGGCAATCAAATTATTTTAGTAAGTTATGCTGCATTGTCAGGGCATGTAACCGTTGGTGATTATGCGAACATAGGTGGTTATGCAGCAGTACATCAATTTTGCCATGTTGGGCCCTATGCGTTTATTGCTAGAGCTTCTTATGTAAGTAAAGATGTACTTCCTTATCTCATGATTTCTGGTGATACAACTTCAGCATGTGGCATTAACACAGTCGGATTGCGTCGAAGAGGATTTTCATCTGAAGCGATTGATGGCTTACGACGTGCTTATAAAATTATTTTCCGCAAAGGATTAACAGTTCAACAAGCTGTCGCTGAATTAGAATTGATGCAAAGTGAATGTCCTGAAGTAGTTCTGATGATTGACGCTTTAAATCAATCCACACGTGGAATTGTTAGGTAAACCGAATATAAGTATTTAATAAGTTAGAGTGGATATTATATGCTAGACATTCAATTATTACGTGATGATCCGCAATTTGTCGCTTCGCAGTTATTAAAGCGAGGTTTTAAATTTGATGTTTCATCTTTTACGGCTTTAGAAGAAAAGCGTAAGGCGTTGCAAGTTGCAACTCAAGCATTGCAAAATGAGCGTAATTTACGTTCTAAAGCTATCGGTGAGGCAAAATCTCGCGGCGAAGATATTGAGCCAATGCGCGAGGATATGAATCGTCTTGCTAAAGAGTTAGATGAGAAGAAAAGTGAGTTGGATGACTTGTTACAGCAAATTGAAGCCATTGCTTTAAGGATGCCTAATATACCTCATGAATCTGTTCCTGTTGGTGAAAACGAGCAACAAAATCAGGAAGTGAGACGTTGGGGTACGATTCCGACTTTCGATTTTCAAGTCAAATCTCATGATGAGTTGGGTGATAGCTTAGGCCAAATGGACTTTTCCTTAGCTGCGAAACTGACTGGTAGCCGTTTTGTAGTTATGAAAAATCAATTGGCTAGATTACATCGAGCTTTGATTCAATTTATGTTGGATATCCATACTCAACAACATGGTTACCAAGAAATTTATGTACCATACATTGTCAATGCAGACAGTTTGCTGGGAACGGGGCAACTACCAAAATTCGAAGAAGATTTATTTAAGTTAACGGGAGATCACGGATATTACTTGATTCCTACTGCAGAAATTCCTGTAACGAATACAGTGCGAGATACTCTTTTGGAAGAATCGGTTTTGCCTATTCGTTATGCCTGCCATTCACCTTGTTTTCGTAGTGAGGCTGGTTCTTATGGTAAGGATACTAAAGGAATGATCAGACAGCATCAGTTTGAAAAAGTTGAGCTGGTTTGGATTACTAAGCCTGAAGACTCTTATGCCGCTTTGGAGCAATTGGTCAATCATGCAGAAACAATTTTACAACGTTTAGAATTGCCTTACCGGGTTATGACTCTTTGTACGGGTGATATGAGTCCCAGCTCAGCAAAGACTTATGATTTGGAAGTTTGGTTACCCAGTCAAAATACTTATCGGGAAATCTCATCTTGTTCCAATATGGAATCGTTCCAAGCTCGTCGCATGAAGGCACGTTATAGACATGAGCAAACCCGTGAAATTGAACTGGTTCATACACTCAATGGTTCTGGGCTTGCTGTAGGTAGAACATTGGTTGCTTTGATGGAAAATTATCAAGATAAAGACGGAAATATTCACATTCCAATGGCTTTAAGACCCTATATGGGGGGGATTGAGTCCATTCAATGTGCAGTTTAAAAACTGCAATCGATATTCAATTGCGTTGATAGCTTCTTTGTTGCAGCTTTGCTGCAACAATCTTCAAGAGTAAGCTTCTTTTAACTTAAACTCTAATGTTATTTTCTGTTTTTTGTTCATTTAAATTAAAAATTGGCTCATAATGCTTCGTTGTTTTAAGCTTATATTGCGGTGATGATGAAAAAAAAGTGAGACGTTGAGCCATAAAAGGACGATTTTTTATATTTATAGATTGTTTGGCAAATTTCGTAAAAAAAGTTAAATGACAATCGGTATGCACTGTTGTTGAGTTATGAGGTTTTTCTATACACAATTCATCTTCACAATACTCGAGCATCAGATTTTCCAATTCCTCTTCAAGGGTTTTCATTTTTTTTATCTTGAGTTCAGGTGATAGTTGATGAAAAATTTTTATCTGATTCATATCGGATAAATCATGAGCATGACGTTTCAGCTTTTCCAGATTGAAACTTCTTATTTTTGGAGCAAATAATACACTTAAGCAATTCCATTTTTTTTGTTTTACCTTGCGGCTCATTTTTTTAGTTAAAGCGATTGAATGACGCAGTTTCGCTATAAAGGATGGAATTTTAAACAATTTTTCAATGATATTAAATTGTCTTGTAACTGTCAGAAAAAATAATAAGTTGTATTTGCATAGGAATTTAAACTCATTGTTTTTTTGTTCGTTTTGATGTATCACATCCCTTTTGTTAAGGGTTGTATTAATTTTTCTGAGCCATTCTAAATAGGATACAAGCAAGGGATGGTTTGCTTCTGACAAGTCTTGTTGTTTGAAAAATAATCTATGCGGGTTTTGAATAGTCCTTTTTAACGGTGCATCCAGTACAAATTGAATGGTATCCATATCACTCAATTCCTGTTCGTCCAAGTTTTAAAAGTATAGTTGTTTTTGTAAAAAGTGCATTTATTTTGGGCGTACTGGATTTTTAGTTATCTTTCAGTGGGTTGGTGAGTGAACTTTGAATTACAAAATGATTCTTGCAGGGACTTACTAAAAACTCCATCTCTTCGTTAAATAATGCCTTTAATTTAGTCAATTAGTATATCTAGACTCCTTTATTAAAAGCATTTTTTGCCTCGAACTTGGGGGGGGCGTAAGTCCTGTCTTGGTGATCTGCTCCTTTTAATTTTAATTGCTGTGATGCCCGGAAAAGACGGGGGATTTTTAGAGAAACCTAAAATTTGGACAACTTTATCAATAAGTCCTAATATAATTAACAATAATAATATTTACCGAAATGAGGGAATCGTGCATGGAAAAAGCCAAGGCGCATTTTAACAATCACATTATTATGATTGGGTTTGGTTGTATTGGCCAAGCTTTATTGCCCTTACTTATTAATAATTTAAATATTAAACCATCACAGATTACAGTGATTACCAGTGATGATACATCGGTTCATGTGGCGCAAAAATTTGGAATAAATTTTCAGGGAAAAACAATTAAACGTGATAATTATGTTGAGATCATAGGAAACCGATTACACCCGGGCGATTTTGTAATTGATGTTTCAATAACTCTTTCCAGTTATTGTCTGCTTACCCTTTGTGAACAAAAAGGGGCTCTGTACATTAACGCCTCTACTGAACGATGGGGTGATGAATTTATATTAGAAAATATACCGCCAGAATCTCGAACCAATTATTTGTTACGAGAAGAAGTACTGAAATTAAAAGGAAAAACCAGTAACACAGCGCTCATAACTCATGGAGCCAATCCTGGTTTAGTATCGCATTTTGTAAAACAAGCGCTATTAAATATGGCCCAGGATAATCAAATCAAAATACAGACACCTAAAACCAGTTTTGATTGGGCTAGACTCGCTTATAAATTAGGTATTAAGGCGATTCATATTGCTGAACATGATACTCAAACTGCACTACCTGTCAGGGCTATAGGTGAGTTTGTTAATACATGGTCGATTAAAGGATTTATTGAAGAAATAAGGCAACCTGTTGAAATTGGTTGGGGAATTCATGAGCGGCATATACCGGAGGGAGCGAAATTTCATTCAGTTGGCCCTCAATGCGCTATTTATCTTGAGCATCCTAGTGCTAGCGTTAAAGTTCGCTCGTGGACTCCAAGCTTTGGGACATACCATGGTTTTTTAATCACTCATCCCGAAACAACGTCAATTACTCATTTTTTGACGTTGAAAAATGACACTGAAGTACAATATAGACCAACGGTTCTGTATGCCTATTGTCCATGTCCTGATGCGATTCTTTCATTACATGAGCTTTATGGAAATGAGTGGATACCCCAAGAAAATAGTCGCTTACTCGTTGACGACGTGAAGCAGGGTGTCGATGAGTTGGGTGTTTTATTAATGGGAAATCCTAATGGCGCTTATTGGTTTGGTTCAACCTTATCTATTGAACAAGCGCGAGCACTGGCTCCGCATAATAATGCGACCAGTCTACAAGTAGTCGCAGGGCTATTTGCTGGAATTATTTGGGCAATTGAGCATCCTAATCAAGGAATCGTTGAACCCGAAGAGCTGGATCATGACGAAATTTTGAAGGTTGCTTTGCCTTATCTTGGTACTGTAAATGGATATTACACTGATTGGAATCCATTAAAAAACAGAGGATGGTTATATTCAGAAAACGTGGATGTCCATGATCCTTGGCAGTTTGTTAATATGCAGGTTTAATCAATTGAAAAAAATATGAATCCTTTGTTTTTCAAAATAATAGCACAATAAATTTTTATTTCTTATCCTGTTTGATTTACTGGATTAACATCCAATTTAATTGTACCCTTCGTAATGACCTAAACGCGATGTTCTATTAAGTCTATATGTTGCTTTAATTTCGATCTTAATTTAGGAAGATTATGGTTATCTACGAAGTAAATTTGGTCATTGATGAAGATATTTACCCTCAATTTCAATTATGGCTAAAAAAGCATGTCAAAGAAATGCTTCAGTTTCCAGGCTTTATTCAAGCAAGTATTTTAAAACCTGAAAATGAGAACACAGCAAATCAGGAAAAATTAACAGTCCAATATCAATTGGAAAATAGAGAATCCTTAAAAGTATACTTCACTGAATTTGCACTGAAGATGCGTGAAGAGGGGCTTAAGTTGTTTAAAGATAAATTTTCCGCTCAAAGAAGGGTTTTCGAGGTAGCTGCCATCATCTTGAAATAAGAAAATTTGCATCGAAAGTATGTTTTCATATAGCCTTTTCAGCTTGTGGAGAACATCGCATTTTGTCCTTTGGATTAATATAGGATATAGAATGAGACAGATAATTAAATTTGGATTTATATTGGGTTTGTCGACAAGCGGCAGTGCGTTCAGTGCCGAGCCTGTTCAGGGGCTATATTTGGGATTATTGGGACAGCTGAGTCATGCTACAAATCTTGACCTTAATTTTTCACTCACTCAACTCCCTAATTTAGGAACTATAGGAACAGTACAATTAGGACCAGTTGGTGGTGGGATAGGAGCTTCTCTTGGATATAAAATACAGAATTTCCGACTAGAGGGTGAGTTTCTTTTTAATATAAATAATTATGGTCAATTAAATGCAGGCTCTTGTACCCTTATAAGTCCTGCCGTATTAGGCCCTGAAGGAACATGTCCTGCTGAAGTTGTGGATGTTGGCTTGGGATTTAATGGTTATACCATAGGATTATATGGATTTTTCAATGCGTTTTATGATTTTCTATCCTCTGACCCTAATGTGAATTTTGTTCCCTATCTGGGAGTAGGTGTAGGCGGAGCTGATATTTTGAACCATGCCGTATTTCAAAGTAATAACCAATGCATTTCCTTGGGAACTTGCTCACCAATCGTCAATGAGAGCTTCAATAACTCACATTTTGGCTTTGCAGCACAAGGTATCATTGGATTTAATTATTATATTGACGATTTTACTACCATTGGCCTGGATTTTCGTTACGTTTCTACATTTAATTTTAGTAATAATAACTCTGGTTCTTCTACTACGAATTCAAGTAACAGTGCTTTTGGAATAAGCACCATCAATCTTACCGGAAATTTTGCTCTGGAGAAGGCTAGCTAATAGCCAAGATAGGGATTTCAAAATAAGATATTTTGATTCTATAGTTAATTAAATGGAAGTATTTACTTGATACAACTTAGGAAAGAATCATGGCATTAAAATATGATGTGATCGTTTTAGGTGGTGGTAAAGGTGGTAAAACACTAGCTGTCGATTTAGCAAAAGCGGGTCAACGAGTTGCCCTGGTCGAAGACAACCAAATTGGTGGAACTTGTATTAATGTGGCATGTATTCCCACAAAAACACTCGTACAATCCGCCAAGATAGCGCACTATTGTCGTTCAGCATCAGCCTATGGCTTGGAAGCCACTCTGGCTCCCATTGACTTTAGAGCGGTTCGCACTCGTAAAGATGCAATAGTTAAAATGATGCGCGAAGCTAATTTAAAACAATTTTTAGATTCTGGGATGGATCTCATGTTGGGACGAGGGCATTTTGTTGGACCTAAGACTATTGAAGTGAGTCTATCATCACCACGAAATAATCGAAAAGTAGTGGAAATTACTGCCGATCAAATCTTTATTAATACAGGTGCCTTACCTTTCGTACCCTCCATTCCTGGTCTTGATAAAATAAAATATCATACCAATGACAGCTTGATGAATGTCGATAAGGTTCCCAAGCATTTGCTTATAGTTGGTGGCGGTTATATTGGTTTGGAGTTCGCCCAGTTATTTCGTCGTTTAGGGGCTGATATCACGGTGATAGAGGCGGATAGCAAGTTTCTGGGACGCGAAGACAGAGATATTGCTGAACAGGTTCTAGATACTTTAACTAAAGAAGGAATTCATTTTTCATTGAATACTAAAATCAATAGTATTCAAGAAGAGGATGGTGACATAGTGATCCATGTGAATCAGAATGGGAAGTCCGAGCTGATTCGTGGAAGTGATGTGTTGATTGCTGTTGGACGTCTTGCAAATACAGCAGGATTAAATTTAGAGAAAACGGGTGTTGAGCTTGATGAGCGCGGTTTTATCAAAGTAAATGAATACCTTGAAACAACAACTAAAGGGATCTGGGCTTTAGGTGATGTAAAGGGCGGGGCCCAATTTACACACTTATCCTTAGATGATTATCGTTTAGTCAAGCATAATCTACAAAACCCACAAAATAAGCATTCTGCTCAAGGCCGACTTATTCCTTATACAGTCTTCCTCGATCCAGAATTAGCACGGATTGGCATGACAGAAACGCAAGCCCTTGCCCAAGGGTACTCTCTAAAAGTAGCAAAAATTCCCGCTGCAGTTATCCCTAGAGCAAAAACACAGGGAGAAACAACAGGTCTTTTAAAAGCTGTTATTGATGCAAAAACAGATCATATTTTAGGTGTTTCTATTTTTTGTGCCGAGGCGGGTGAAATCCTTGGAGTAATCCAATTGGCCATGGAATTAAATATACCTTATCAAAAACTTCGCGATGTAATGTTTGCCCATCCTACATTAGTTGAATGCATTAATTTGTGGTTTGCCGCAGCAGAAAATGCCAAATCTTAAGCCCAGTATGTTGAGTTAAAGCAACTCAACATGACCTAAAATCATACTGATCGACGATGAGTTTTATCCATTCACAAATGGATTTTTTTGTTCTATTTTAATAAAAATAGAATTAATATTTGATTGTTTGTCCTTAATGCGCTCAAAAAATACCAAAAAGTGTTGATTTCAATTTCATCTTATGTAAACCTTGCGCACTATGAGTAGGAAATTAATTTACACAATAATCTGTATTAGTTGCCTTATATTCGGTGTGGTTGGGCTGTCGGTTTATAAGAAAGCCAAAGCGCATGAGAAACCACTTAGTCCTAAAAAAGAAGTTGTTAAAACCGAACCTGTAAGGAACTCTACGGCAAAAAATAATAGCCCACACGAGAGTGTTGGAAAAATAGTGAATATGGCACCTAAGAGTGCTCATAAAGCGGTAGCTGATGCAAGAGAAAACTCTCGACCTAAGCACACTCCAAGAACGGTTATTATGAAAAGCCACAATATTGCTTTAACCAAGGTATCTTTTGAAGAATTACCAGGCTGGGATACTGCAGATGTTAAGAAATCTTTAGTAGCATTTCAGAAATCATGTGAGACGTTCTTGAAACAGGCCCCGTCTCATACGATCAGGACGCAACACATTAAATTAAAAGCTCGAGATTGGCATCCGGCATGTAAAGCGGCTTTGGCTCTGGATTCAATTTCAGACGACTCAGCAAAAGAATTTTTTGAGAAGTGGTTTCGTCCTATTGAGTTTGCACAAAAAAAGCCGGTTCATGGTTTATTTACAGGCTATTACATGCCTAAAATCAAAGGGAATTTAACAAAAAGCCCTAAATACAATACGCCGATTTATGGGCTACCAAAGGGTAAATATTCAACCTCCTATACACGCGAGCAAATTGATAATGGGGCTCTTAAGAAAAAGGCACGGGTGATTGCATGGATCCACAGTCCCGCCGAACGGCTTTTCTTAGAAATAGAAGGCTCTGGTGTTATTCAGCTGCCTAATGGTGAAAATATATACCTAGGCTATGCAGGTGAAAATGGTGCTCCATACACATCAATTGCGAAAGTGATGATTAATCAAGGGATCATGACCCGACATAATGCATCTAAAGCTGCGATTATACGCTATTTAGAAAGTCATCCTGAAAAAGCCAAAACGATTATCCAGAAAAATAAATCCTTTGTCTTTTTTGAAGATTTAAAAGAACCCATGGCTCTTGGCGCTCAGGGGATGGCTCTTACACCAGGATATTCTTTAGCTGTAGACAAAAAATGGATTCCACTTGGCGCCCCTCTTTGGTTGGATACAAAACGGCCAGCTAAAGATCAAACAAGTGAAAAGCAATTTCAACGCCTTATGATTGCACAAGATACAGGTGGTGCAATTCGTGGATTTATGCGAGGCGATATTTATTGGGGTTCAGGAAAGTTTGCTACGTTTTTAGGTGAGCATATGAAAAATGAGGGGCATTATTGGCTACTTCTTCCCAAACATATTTTAAATCGGTTGGCGAAAAAGGCACTTTAATCCCGGTCTTAATAAACCCGAAAGGGATCATTTATATTCTATTGACCAGCGCCCTTGTTAAATTAATAAAATGGAATGTACATTTTGAAGAAAATCGGTTTGCACCTTATGGTGGGATGTTCTGTGGGAATCTGTTTTGGGTTGTTTTTTAATACGATTCTCAATATAGAATTGATGCAAAGCATCATTAATTGACAGCCCAAAGTGCATATAAATCTGAGTTTTCCCATACCCTGCTATCTATTGATTATCCCTTGGGAGCAGTAATTTTGTTGCTGTCACCCTTAAATTGATTGATGGGAACTGCCATGATTAAAAAATCATTCTTATCAAACGAAAACGCACCAACATCTTCCATACCCAGTTTTTTATGAGCATTAACAGAACGTAGATTTTGGCTAGAAATCAGGACGACGTATAATTCCAATTCGGGACGCTCATTCAAGAGGAACTCGGAGAGCTTATTATAAAGATTAAAGAATAGACCTTGGCCTCTGTAAGCTTTGTCAATGCAGACAGGACCAGAAATTGCGATATTATACGTTGATAGAGGTTTCCCTTGATAAGTAATATCAGGAAAACAATCCAGCATTGAAGCGACCAAGGGTATATTTTTATTGTATTCCACTGAGTTGACACAAATATAACCACAAACTCGCTCTTTATCTTTACAAACAAAGACGCAAATATCTTCATCCATAGATTTGAGTTGCTCTACCGAAAATGCTTCAGAAAGATAACCATCTGCTTTTTCTGATGAAGATAACCTAGAAATTAAATTTTCATTTTGCAGAACAACTATTTGTTCAAAATCATTTAAAAGGGGTCTTTCATATTTCATAATGCATCGCTCTTTCTAACAAAAACTAAATATCCTATCGTCTTTAAAGATTAGCATAAATTTGATTTTTCCAAGCTGTGTGCAGCCAATAAAACCATTTTTCATTTTGGAATGGTCTTGAGTGAAAATTTCATAGGCCTGATTGCTATTTTTCATCGGATTAATTAAGCGTAGAATGAATAGGTTTTGTAGATTAAAAAACTTTTTAGGAGGCAATACATGGAAAAGTTGGACAAAAATTTCAATTCTCCTGAGCAACTTTTTAAAAAAATTATTTCCGAACGACGGGCAACTCCAAATTTTGATGGTTCGCCGGTTTCCGATCATGACCTCGCTGCAATTGTAAAAGCTGGGATGGAAGCTCCAAGTGGTTACAATCTTCAACCATGGCGATTTATTGTAGTTCGCGATATGAAACAAAAGCAACGTTTACGCGAAGCAGCTATGGGTCAACCCAAGGTAGAAGAAGCGGGTTGCGTCATAGTCTGTTGTGGCGATTTGAATGCCCCTCGCGGAGAAAGTTTAGACGCAGTGCTGCAGGAATCAGAAAAGCATGGCTTCAATAAAGAGCAAAACTTAAAAGTAAAAGCACTCCTTGAAAATACGTTCAGTGCCCCAGCGGGAAATGCAATGGGTTTTGCACCGGATTATGCCGTGTGGGTTAATCGTCATGTCATGATCGCATTTACTACGATGATGTGGATGGCTGAAGCCCTGGGTTATGATACAGCTCCCATGGAAGGTTTTTTTGAGGATCAGGTAAAATCTGTGCTTGAAATCCCCCAAGACATTCGTGTCGTTGCCTTGCTTGGCATTGGCAAACGAAAAGGTGCCGATAAATTGTATGCAGGCCGCCGTCAAGCGCATGATATTTGTTTTGCAGATAAATGGGGCGAAGGTGTCGACTTTTTAGGCATTTAATGATGGTTGGGCTGTGCCCAACATCGTTCAATATATCATATGGCACTTTTTATATTCAGGAACCCAAATGAACCCCCAGGATATTGCTCTTGATACAGGTACATTCAATCATGTGATCTCTAGGGCATGTTTTTAAAATTTTAGCCACATAAAATACTTACTAGAGTTAGTGCACCCAAAAACATTAGTGCTGTATATCATAACGAGTAGCACTGTGTCTAAAATTCCTATCGTAACTTATTGTTTCATTTATTTTTTTTTAGAAGAAAGAGATTGAGCGGCAAAATAGATTGAATTGTGCTCTCCATGGCTATTAGTTCTACACTTAAGGTGCGCTTATCAGCCCCAAAAAGGTGAAATATGTACAGTAGAACTGGAGTGTTTTCTTCTAATATAAAAAGTAGTCCTTCATCCAGATCCTTATGGACTCGCACTCAATCTTATTCAAAAACATTGAGTTCACAGTGGACAATTGAGACACAATGTTTTCCAACGAGTACTTTTTCTGGTAAAAAGTTAGACGAATTTAATCTTTTCAGCCTCTTTTACATACCCCGAACATATAATCTTGCTTTTAGGGGGATGTCAAAATTAGAAGCTGACTGTAAATATAATCAAGAAATGCATGGTTTAGTTGGAAGAAGTCCTCGCTCATTTAGAGTTGAAGAAAAAGAAATAGAGATGCTTTAACATCAACGGGGTAATATTAAGGGAGTTGATTATAGTGAGGAGCATAAAGCAGCAATAATTTCTTACTTTTCAGGAGGAACGAGTTTAGAGTTCTTTGAGGAAATGGAAATGGAAATGGAAATGGGGAAAGAGGAGCCTCGCAAATTTAAATAATGGGGCCAATTTTCTAATCGTAAAATTACCTTTGTAGCATGTGATTCTGCGTCAAGTTAATTGGAGTTATTCTAAAATAGTTTTTTATAATATAAAGAAAAAAGACTATATCGATAATAAGTAATATCGGATTTATTTTTCATCGTTTCATGAATTGATGGAGTTAACAAAACCACAAAAACATAGTTTTCTATCGTAGTTTTCTATCGTGTATCATATTAATCTAGAAACAATTGCATAATTGAGATACCAGATTAAAGAAGTATTACTTTTTTAATTTGTACTGAAAAGAATCCTCAGTTATTAGAAGTTTGTTAAGAGCCCTTTTAAATTTAAAGAAATAGGATTGCGATGGACAATTTTGTAGAAACACCAAACATTAATAATATGGATTCCTTGGAACTATCTGAAGAAGACATACACTCACAAGCCAATAAATGTATTTTGGAAGCACAATATCTTGTATTCCAAAAACTCCCCAGAATCATTGGGCAAATTATAGAGCATGAAGTTTGGAAAGAAAAAAATTATAAAAACTTCGGAGAGTATGCATTGAAACAATCATCCTGTGGTTTAAACATTACCAATAATCACAGATTATGGCTATTAAAGTGTGCTATGGATATTCATGGCCAACATGCAGTTGAATGGGGTGATGTTCTGAATGAAGTTGATGGATCGGTCAGGACTTATGCTAAAAAAAATAAAATTCCAATTAAAGAGTTGGATAAAAATTTATATGCGCTAGATAGTAAACATACAAATCCAGATGTTGAGGAAACAATCACATATTTGCCTTCACGATCTAAATCAAATGATGGCCAGCTTCTTAAGTTAAGGAACAACGATAAGGAGACATATAATAAAGTAGTGCAAGGTGAA
The DNA here is from genome assembly GCF_003990155.1 of Legionella qingyii. Taxonomy (NCBI): domain Bacteria; kingdom Pseudomonadati; phylum Pseudomonadota; class Gammaproteobacteria; order Legionellales; family Legionellaceae; genus Legionella; species Legionella qingyii. Next base: position 3,148 of record NZ_RZGX01000018.1, on the reverse strand, counting down.
ATAGCGTTAAAAGATGTATTGCCCTCACCAACACCAAGGAAACAGTTAGCTCCCATTGAATCAGTTAAAAATAAATTCAAAAGTCTGTCTGATGCTGATCGTGAGGCATTTTTAGCCTGGATTGATGAGCAAAAAAGTGGTTTTGAGGACAATTAAAGCATCATCTTATGTCTGATTAATTGTGTTATATGTAAACAAGCAGAAGCAGGTCTTGCCTCTAGGATAAAGAAAAGACCTAAACTCTATTTGCTACTTATTGGTTGCTTGCAAAAATAAGACCGGTAGGTCCTGCAGTTTGACCGCCAGAAGATCCAAACATTGTTGTTCCTGTTACACCTAGAATTGAAGGTAGGAATAATAAAGCGGCAGAAATAAAGACTAGAGCAATTGGCGTTCCAATTGGAATTTGAGTAGGATTATCTTTGTGCTGTTTGAACTTCATAATAGCCCCGATGGAAAATCCCAAACCAGCCAAATAAGCACCAGCAGTAATCAATTTAGCCAGGTTCTCAAATGAGCTAGTAATTGTTGATGCCATACCCCCTAAAGACAGGACTTCATTACTTGCAGCTGCATCATGGCTTACTAATGTCATAACTGTAAGACACGCAATACTACTTAACCAATAACTAAAACCAGTTTTATTTATAATGTTACTTCTCACAACTTTTTCTCCAAAATTAACAAAAAATCTGGACATGATATTATTTTAATAAATCTTATTATCTTACAAAATAATTAGAATTTAAATTTACATATTTATATTTGCAAATAAAATCCCCTATTTGTTTGACCTTTAATTTCAAAAGTATTGAAATGTAATCATATTAGAGTCTATTTACATTTCATTTAATTCCGCCTACTTCCCATCTTTAGGTGCGAGATCTATAAAGAGGCACAATAAAATGTACCTATTGTAATGCGGCCTTTACTGGATTCTGCCACATAAAGCGCGGAACGTAGGCTAATGAAGCAATGGTCAACAGAGCCTAGAAAATTACGAAAATATTAAATGGTAGTAGAGGATTATGATGAGCATAACTTAACTCATACATACTCACGAGAAAATTTTGAAGACATCAATATATCCAGCCCAAACCTGCAATAAAAATTTAAAGGCTTGGGCCGATGGCAGCTATATCAGCAATTTTTCGGGTAGGCTTTCGGATGCGGGCTCTTCTGATGATGCCGATGACTCCGATGATGCCGAATTTTTGACCTTATCATGAAGTGTGAATAGCCCAAGGCGACCATAAATATCGCTGATTCTGGAGCTTAAACCAGCATTTTTCTTCAATTTCGTGCTGAGGTTTTCATCCAATTTTTTCATAAAGGTAAGCGCTTTTGAAATCCGTTGATAGTGAGGAGTATCTGGCAAAAAATTCTTCTTTTGAGCCTCAAAGAAATTAATCATTTGTTTCAACAGATGTAAATTTTCTGGTGAACCTTCTAAATTGCTCAACAATATATTAGCAAGAGGATGTTTTTCATCTTCAATAATAGGTAATAAGAGTGGCAGTCCAACAGAATCATTTCTTAATAAAGACATTTTATGGGTCAATAAAATATTGAAACATTGTTCTGTTTTCGAGGAGCTAAAATCACACTGCAATAAATAAGCCAATATTGAATCATAACTTTTATTATGCACTTTGAACTTAAATTTTTCTAAATCATATTTTTTGTTTTTCAATAAAAAGTTGAGTAAATTTGCATTTAACTCTATTAGTGTTTTTTTTAAAATAGTGTCATCAAGCGCAACTGAAAAAAGAGGGCTTAATTGGACTGCTTCATCAAATTTATTTTTAAACAATAATGAATGAAGATGTTTTCTTCCTACGGATATAACAGTTTGCTCCATTTTCTTTAACATTTGGATAGAATTCACTTTAGAAGAAGAAACTATCAATTGTAATTCGCTTATTTGCTGAAATAGATCTTGTATTACTGCAGTTTTTTCTGATTCATCGGTTATCGTCCCAATCTGAAGGAGCTTATCAGACAATTTATTTATCCTAGGGGTAAGCGACTCCTCTTTAACTGTATCATTCATGGGGGAGTATTTGCTTTTTTTTGAACTAGCTGTTTTTCTTACATTAGCGACATCTGCATTAGTTAATTGTGATGCCTCTGTAGTGGCTGATTGAGTTGAAGAAGATGCAATTTTTTTTGTTTTTCTAGATGCACGAGGAGAAGATATTTCAGAGTCAACCTTTTGGTAAATTGTTTTCAACAACGCAATTTTTTTTTGCATGTCTTCTCTCGAGTTGATTGCATCCAACTGGGTAATTAATTTAATTTGCTGATCTAATGTGGTTAAATATTGTTTCTTATTTTTTTCCAGATTTATTGATAAATTAACTGTTACTTTATCTAATGCTTCAATTCTATATTTAAGCAGAGCACAATGGTTATTTTGTTCAGCTCTTAACTGAGTAATAATCGAACTCATCGCCTGTGTACTCACGGCTAACCAGTCCACATCAAATTGATTCACTGCAATCGACTCATGCTCCTGATTGCTTGTTTCTAAAACGAGGTGTGGAGAGGAAATCATTGTATCCAATTGATCAAAATAAACGTGGAGACGATAGGTTTGTTTTTGTTTATCCTTAAAAATCGCGGTGTAATGATATTCGCTCAGTGTATCAATTATACTCAGCGGCTGCTCATAAATACTGATATGATGCTCAATTAAAGTTAATCCCTCTGGAAATTTATTTTTTTTCTTTGGAAGCTGAAGCAGATAATAGGACGTGCCGTTTAAGTGTGTTTGTCGGAATAAGGTTGCTTTATCAAACCATTGCTTATCGTGTTGAAAAATTTCAGTATGAATAAAATTGTATAGTTTATTAAGATACATATTATTTCTCTGTTTCAGACGCAGATTGAATCTCGGTACAGCTCTCCTTCGCCATGAGGAGTTTCGATTATAATTAGATAGGTTTAGTCGCATTTAAGCTTAGAGAATATTAGCAAGCTTTGCTTAAATGAATATTAAGAAGACCTATTATTTAAGGAATAATCCAGGGCGATTTCATCAAAGTTTAAGAATAGAACAGATTGATATGAGAATTCCCAGATGTTTATTGAATTTTAAATAGACACTTTAAATAAGAAGTGATAAAAATCAGGCACCTACGTTTCC
>NZ_RZGX01000017.1:0-91055 GCF_003990155.1 Legionella qingyii | reverse complement strand
TTATGTAATAATTCAGTCAAGTGCATGATGGTGAACCCTTATAATGTCGAAAATATATTGGATCACATATCTTCATGCACTTCAAAAAAAATTATTCTTTTTTTAAAAATAATGGTCACTTTTTGTGACCATCTCTCAGGCATAAAGCGCTGGAAATAGGCGTAATTAAATGAAATGTCAACAGACTTTAGTGGGGAAGGGGCCTGACCCCATAAGTGCAAGCTATGCTGAATAACTGTTATCGATTTTTTGGCGAACTCCAATTTTCCAAAATTTCACCTGCTGTTTGGACAATTTTGTTTAATTCCTGCTTAAAATTTTTAAAAATAGAAGAGTTAGATAAAGAAAGATCGGTGCTTTGTTTAATATCTTGTGATGTTTCTTTCTCAGCAGTCAGTGCATAATATTGATTAAGTTTGGGATAGAAATCTGTGGTAAAACGTTCAATAAATTTTGTTTTATCTGGTTCAATTAAAGCCTCAAAGTCCAAGGGGATTGGATGCTCATAGGGTATAACCGGTAAACCAATTTTTTTCATCATCGTTCTGGCAAACAATTCTGTCGTTGCAGCACTACCGCGATCACAAGGCATGGCATGAGCCAAATACCATACCATTTCACCTATTTTTTGCATGTTTTCTTTTGTTGGCTCCGGATGTTCAAGAACTGCATGAAACAGCTTATTAATTTTTTCATAAACTTTGGGAATATGTTGGGCTTCGGTGTGAAGAAAATTAAAACTCGGATCGAACCCCATCATATGTGGCAGCGGTTCTTTGGGATAGGTAATTCCTGTCAAGGGCAAATCGCCATCGGTTATGACTACCCAGTCACCTCGCCTGAAATTTCCCTTGTTAGTATCTTTCTGAATTACATATCCACCCTGTGCCTGTGGCACTTTATTGTATAACGACCGGATTCGTTCTTTAACTTCTGGAAAGAAATCTTGATACTTGCCATTTGGATAAACTGGAGTAGTTGGATTGCCCGGTTCATCATAGGATCTCATGATCCCAACTCTCTTCTTTGAGGGTTGGTTCAATTGTAGCGCAATCGCATGTCTTTGCTCGGCTAAAAACTCATATAACGATTTAACAGTCATGGGTTCAGTATTTAGCTTTTGCAGCGATTGTTCAACCGCAGCATGACAAAGCTGGGCGTAATGTTCCTGATCGCTATTCCATGCATTACTAAGACTTTTTGAGTTATTTTGAAAAACTCGCCATTCTTGCTCAGGATCAACACTGTAATCGATCAGATCTGAATCAGGAGCCGGAACAGGTTTCTTTTCCATTCTTGGACCTGTTTGTGAGTCTAATGGTAATGTCTGAGACTCTTCAGAATCAGGATTAAGAGGATCTGAATTCATAATACGGCCTATAAATTCCAGTGTTTTTATTAGTATAGGATAAAAATGATAGTTTATTAGGTCGCTTAAAATGGTAAAGAAACCTAAACATCTCTAGCTTTTCTAATTGCAGTTTCTAAAGCATCTCTTCACGGAAATTTTGAATCATTTATATTCTCCCTGCTATTTATAAATTTTGTATTGCATAATAAAATGTCCAGTGGTATAATTATTGAACAATAACTGATTGTAATTAAAACTTCAGTTATAGCGGCCTATCTTCTCCCAAAGGATTTAAGGAGGACTGGTACTACCTAGTTTTAATCACTAAACGGGTTCGTCGCTGATAAGACTTAATGAAGGAAAGTGTATTCGTTACATACTCATTAAGCCTGGCTCAGCAAACCTGGCTTTTAGTATTTCTCGCAATCACCAATTTTATTAAGTCTATTAGGTTAGATATTCTTTTATGAGGTGATTTATGTATACGAGAAAGGACTATAGGCAATTTTTTGGTGGTTATAAACGTCCAACTAAAACACCATCACGACCTTTAATACAGACACGTGGATTGAAAGAGCGATTATCAGACGAGCAAAAATTAGTGGCAGAACTTTATAAGGAAGGATACGAAGAACTAAAAGAAATTTTTGAAGCAACGAGAGAGGCAGATAGACGCCTTGATCGTATGGCGCATGAGTTCGATCAGAATAATTTAAACTACAGTACAACAAGTGTAGATTCTTCAAACTCAGGCCAGACAGTACAGAATGGTGCTTCTTATTCCAGCGGACAGACAGCGGATTCGCAAAGTACTAATTCTACTTCGCAAAGTACTAATTCTGCTGATTCGCAAAGTACTAATTCTACTGATTCGCAAAGTACTAATTCTGCTGATTCGCAAAGTACTAATTCTGCTGATTCGCAAAGTACTAATTCTGCTGATTCGCAAAGTACTAATTCTGCTGGTTCGCAGAGTACTAATTCTACTGATTCGCAGAGTACTAATTCTACTGGTTCGCAAAGTAACAACTCTACCGATTCTGACGCAACATCAACTGCTCCTAGAAGACGGCCAGCCAATCCAAGAGACAATCTCGCTATAAGCGCAGCCTGCAAATTATTATTGGACCAAATGTTTTATGATGTCCGCGAGAAAGCTGGCAGCTTTGCAGTTGCAGTAAATCTGCTCGAACCAATGTTCCGCTCCAAAGCAAATCCTTGGTTAGAACGTCTTATTGCTGCTTATGTTTTTGCTAAAAAAGAAAGAGAAGTTACACCGGAAATGTATGCAACAATATCTTGTAAATCAAAATATATACTAATTGCTTTACTGATAATTGTAGCCAATATATTCATTTACGAGAAGCTTAAAGAGTTGGAAAAATTGTTTTCTGAAGTCAACGAGCTCCAGAAGCGTTATGATCAAGCCCTTTTACAACATGGAGGAGATGTTGCAGCTGTTAATCAAATATTAACAAAATTAGAAGCCATTGCGAAACAAAAAGAATATTACGAGAAAGCGCTGCACGAGATTAGCACAGTGGTTCGTGAACTCGATGAAGGAGAAAAAAGTTATGTTCAAAAATTATTAACTAATTATATTCATAGTAACATCACTAATGAAGCGCACAGGAATTTTGAGGTTAAAGAGCATTTGAAAAATACCAGCGACAGCATCGAGTCGCCTGGATATCGGGAAATGGCCAAAATAGGTAGCGTTGATGGTGCAATATTTCATTGTGAAGACCAGGTCAAAAAACTAAGCAGTGATATAAATGGGATTAATGAAAGGCTTCAGGAAGTACAAGAAAGAACAATGAAAAAGAAGGCACTTGTCGAGGAAGTTGGTACAAACCTGGATAAAACGCAGGCCAAGTTAAAAGAAAAAACAAAATACCTGGGGGTATTTTTTAAGCAGCCATCGGAGCCAAAAGAAACCGAACAGTACAATACCCATATCCCCTCTCTTGAGTAAAGAAAAACAATCCTTTTGCAAACTGCACTAAGTGCAGTTTGTTTCTTTTCAGGTACACAATAATCTATAAAAGAAATTCATCCTGTATTGAAAAGGAATGCGCCTATCTCTATAAATTAACAACTGTAGAAAAATCTACTCCATATATCTTTGAACTGCCAGAAAAATGGGAATAGTCATAAATGAATGACAACTTTTGACAAATATTATTTTAATGTACATGTCAAGGACTGAGTCTCGCGAGATTCAGCATCAATTGCAGCAATAAAATTATTACCAGTATCTTTTAGTTGTTTAATATTTTCTGGAGTTGGGTCTTTTATAACCTTATCAAGATAGTCTGCATAGGTATTCAGGTGTTTTTCTCCCTCGTAATTTCTACCTTGAGAATGGTGTTTTTTTGTTTTAAAAAATTGTAGCATTTCCTCTCCTGTTTTGATTTGCTCAAAATTTCATTTATATTATCAAAAATTGAATAAAAAATGAGGCAACATTGCCGGCCTAAGTACAAATTATACTAATTTCCTATTTATTTGGGTACATAAATTCTGATTACAGCTCCCAATCAGATAACTAATTTTATTTTGCAGTGGATCGAGAAAATAAACGACTTATTATCTCAACTAATGAATTGTTGGAAGGAGTTCGTCTTTAATTAGAGCGAAGGCATGATTTTGATTAATCATGCCTAAGAATAATATTTCTAAGAAGCGGAATAACTCACTTATTTTATTCTTTGAGATTTCACAGATAAATTTAAATGTTCTTAGAAGAACATTATGCAAATTTATAATAAGCACCAAAAAGAACAGAATTAACTTGTACACCTTTTAAATTAGGCACCGCGTTAATGTTGATAACGTTATTAGCTGGAGAATCAACGTTAAAATCAAATTGTGGATTCGTGATACCAAAAGCATGGGTATAAGCTACTGATACTCCCCAACGCTGCATATCATAAACCGCGCCTACCTTCACTTCAGGTAAAATATAGCTTTGATTTAAATTGCCGGTAAATCCACTGTTTATAACAACATTTGAACCGCTTATTGATAATGTACTTACTTTACTATTAGCGAATTTGTACCGTGCATTTTCAAAAAACGTTCCGCCTTTGAGAAACACACCAAAATGGGTAGGTTTATATAAAACCCCCAATAAAAGGTCTGCGCCATCTAAAGAAAGAGACCCGGTGCTTGAACCATTGTTTTTAGACTCATTCTTCTTACCTAAATAAGACCAACCGGTTTCTGCTGTAAAACTAAAATTATTCAAGTAGGAATAAATTAAACCACCAGCCACACGACCACCCCAAGCATCTTTATTTGAAGAAATGGCAGTAACGGTAGAATGTAAAAAATCCAAATCAAATGCAGTCCAAGAAGCTTCAGCACTGACAAAGGGTATAACCGCATGATTTACTTGCACAGGACCCATTGTTCCTGCTTGAGCAGTAGCACCTATTAAAGCGGTCATTATCCCCAAACCACAACTTACTTTTAAAAATTGATTCATATATTTATCCCTAAACTTTGAGAAAAAAAATTATTTTCCTGTATAGAAAATCACGAGGTGTAATTTTTAAATATCTTATAATTGATATGGTCTGTAAGCAAGAACATTAGTTGTGTAAGGCATTAATGATCTCATAAGTGCGGTTAGATTGTTCTTCATGGGTCTGGACGTTATTGATACTTATTGGTGTCTAAAATCTTGCTGTTCGACATTTTGTTCTAATTTCATTTGTTCTGGGGTTAAGAACACACCTTTATATACATGCCATTTGTCATCAAATTTTGAGTTAACAACTATCTGGTTATTTTCCGCATCGAAATAAACATCCATATCACCTCGGTGATCAACCGACTTAAACTCATTAATTTGAAGGGTTTTTTGATCGGCTCTAAGTGTAAAATGATTTGGGAACATTATCTGATATCCAACAATGCAAACTTGAAGGTTTTCTGGATTACCAAGATGTTCCATAATCTTTGATCTAAACTCATTCATTGTTTTTCCATCACAGCTGTCTCTAGAGTAAACATGGGAAACAAACAGCAGATCATCGGTTATAACAATTAAAGCAACACAATTGGTAATACGCTCCAAGCAATACACCACATGGTTAGCGCTCTCTAAACGAGTGAGTTCATCTTGTGTAGATCCTAAGGGTACAATTTTTTTTCCTTTCAATTCATCAGGCATTTGTTTTGTATACCAGGATTGCAAATTGGGATTAGTGAGATATAAGCAATCAGAATTATTCAAAAGATCAATGTATTGAGTAAAGTTTTTTACTTCTGTTGTTCTTTTAAGTCTGTCTGATAAGGATTCGTTTATGGACAAAATAAGGTCATAAGGCAGTTGTCCACGAGGAATTCCAAGGAATACTTGGGCAAACTTCAGTTTGCGGAGTAAAATCAATTGTTCTTCAGAATCTCGATCTCTTAACAGAGATTTATTTATGAGCTGTCTGGTGCTTATTTTCTTTTCTGTACTTATAGTATTCGATGAGACTTGATCAACCAGCTCTTCTATAGACGGATTAGGGTTGCATAAAACCAGGAACTTAGCCGAATGCGATATAAAACTATGAAACAAGGGTGATAATTTTGTTGATTTAAGATAATTGTTTTGCCAGTGTACTGATAACATAATGAGGTTTTGTTCGAGAGAATTTAATAGCTCGTGATTTAGATTATCTTCACCAGTTTCGTTCATCCGCTCTAAACAGTTTTTTAAAGATAAGCAGAGTTCTGACAATCTCTTGTCTTTAAATATTTTTTCCTGATTTGCTTGATTTATTTTGGATAAATCAGAAAGCAATCTATTTATATTCTCTTTTAAAACCATGATATTTTCTTTTGCCCTCCATATTGGAAGTATAGATGTGAGTATTGAATCAATCCATTTTTCCATAATGCATTATGGAGTGACGCAGATTACAAAGAATTCAATATTCAAAAAGGTTTGATTCAATGCGATCCGCTTGTCTAATGAGTGGGGTTACACTCGAAAAAATACTCTTCTTTCGCCCACAATTTGGTTCTATGCAAGATGAAGAAATATGGTCGTGTACAAACACACCCTAATAATTCGTAAGAAAAAAAACTGGAGGTATAAAACACTTAATAGTTAATTAATAATCATTGTGTATTATGCATATGTCGTTGGCGTGGCAATTATCTATTGCCTTAACCTTGTAGTCTTCTATGCTTAATCATGAACATTTAGTTGCTATTAATGGATTATTTATGAACCCCAAAAAAGGGAAAAGTAAAGGAGTATGTTATGGTCTCTCATGTAAATATTTAGATGCGTTATTTTGTAACGATAGAGCTACTCTCTATAGCCGGTTCGAACTAATTGAACGATACCAAGAAAACCCAGATGAGTTATTACAAAATATTCAAATGGCATATGATAAAATTAAACAATCAATCAAAGATAATCCAGTTCTAACCCATGAAGAATTTGCATGCCTTGAAATTCGTCCTTTTTTTGAAAGCATTATCTTACAGCTTCACCCTGATTTTTATCCTGAAATTTATGATCAACATGTAATGCAAAACTACGCTGCAAACCATAAAGTTTCGGCCCCCAAACAATTAGAGAATGCAGCCCCCAAACTTTTGCATCGCTCTTATCATGCTAAAAATAAAGATGAACTTACTATTTATTTTGAAGAATTAAAATCGCTACTCCAATCATGTGAACAAGTGGTTGGCTTTATTCTAGAATCTGATGAACATGCGATTGCTTTAAGCTACAATCAAGAACATGACGTATGGGAATTATTAAATGCGGATAATTTGATTAGGTCTGAAATTACTGGATTTTATCACCAAGAACTAAATAGTATTGAGTTAGCTGAGGCGTTGTATCAAGCATTTAACCCTCAGATCGAAATTGATGAGGAAGAGAAAGCGGAGTACAAGCCCTCTGAATTCACTGTTTTTAGTATGAGCTGTTTTGGTTTAGAGTTTGACCCAACGCTGACATACCGACTTAACTCTACTTGCCCTCTCCCTATTGATAAAAAGATCTTACATAGAGCAAATGAAGATCATGTATCGATTTTTTTTCTTGCTGCCCAATCTGGTGATATTGAAGCAATGAAGGTACTGCTTCCAAAAATAAACGATATTGATGAGGAGCGATATGATGGTGAAACTCCATTATCGATCGCGGTACAGGAAGGCCATATTGAAGCGGTAAAATTTTTAATTAGTAACGGCGCAGATATAAATCATTGTAATGAGAGGGGTGAATCCATACTCCATTGTGCAGCAGTGATGGGCCATTCTGAGCTTATAGAATATTTAATTTCATTAGATTTAGATCTTGAAGAAGAAGACTTTAATTTTAATACCCCATTAATAAGCGCGATTTTCAACAATAAAGAAAAGTCTGTTTTAAGTTTATTAAAAAATGGAGCTGATGTTAATGTTCTTGATAAGGATCAATTCTCACCCCTATTCATTGCTGCATTTATCGGCAACCCTGAGATAGTAGTTGCATTAATTAATACTGGTGCAAATGTAAACTATCAAATAGACGATGGTACCACCGCATTGGATATAGCATTATCTAGGAATAACGTAGAGGCTGCAGAAGTCATACGCTTGTTTAAATCTACTAATGTGCAACACGATACGCAGAATTCTATTTCACAAAAAGCGTACAAGGATAGGTTGTTAAACGTTGTTGCTGATAATTCTTACTTAGTTGATGGGCAAGATAAACCAGTAGCTTTTTTTGATAAAATGCCTCAGAAACAATTATCTGAGATCTCTAATCAGTCTAATGTGGGGAAGCAAAATTTTATTCCCAAGTGTTAAAAAAATACTATATTTTTCAAATTGATTCGGGCTTAAATATCCTAAGAGCGCAATTTGTGGCAGTTATAAAGGCATCGCGATGTGAATCAAAATCTCCTGTTGAGCCTCCTTACACTTCTACTTATGGGGCCATATTTACGGGGTCAGGGCCTGACCCCACTGATGCTCAAATTATTTATTTGATTAATTCTTAATTATCGTACATGGACCTTGGCCGTTAGGGGACCATTTTGCAGCGACAGGATATAATTTATCACAATTATTATTTGTACAAATGAGGTTCGCAGGCCTAATGATGCAAGCACCATTTTTACCGTTATAATTAATTCCAATGGCTTGCAAATTGTTTTTGGGGTTAGCTATTTGAACTGTATAATTCGTACTGGTTGGATCGTTTACTGTCTTAGCTGATGTCCAATTATTACCTTTATCTTGAGTATTTAATGAAATATCCTGTAAGGGAAGTTTTAAATCATCTACATTAAATTGCAATGTCATTTCCCCCGAAGGTTTTGAAGGTGAAGGCGGAAGCTGATTAGGATCTAATTGAAATTGATCCATCCCTGGAAATTGCGCCGGATCACAAGTGATTTTTTTTTACTGCGATTGCATCGGCATCTAAACTCAACTGGGGAGTTCCATTAAATTCCGCGATTAAATTAGATAAACCTCCATTGGTTGTGGGTGTTTGTAATGTTTGATCCGTATATAAGCCAAAATTACCCTCATTAGGTCGCTGAATTAAACGAAAAACCATACCGCCACTCACCACCTTCGCTCCGTTATTAAACATCCAATCTACTTGAGCAAACAAACGAGGCGAGTCTATTCTGCCAAATTCTGTCAAAATGACGGGTACGTTAATACCAGCAAACCCATTGCTTTGACTATCGCCATTGCCCCCAGGTAAGACGGGTTTATATCCGATATAAGTTTTTAATAAAGAGGGGTAGGAACCCGGGTCAGAGCCTGCTCCCCAACGATAGACATTGTAGCCAATAAAATCTGCTGATGTATCTTGTGCTTCCTCTGGTAAATGGCAGGCGTAATAGTACGCTAAAGGAATGGTGACATCTGGGGTATCTCTAAGCACAATACCTACTGGAAGCTTATATTTAAGATTAGAACTCGCTTTAATATAAGCCTTCATATCTCTGATTAATGCCTTCATCGTAGGTGAGGGTCTTAAATAATTTTCATCTACTTTACTCGGTTGTAACCATACTTCATTGCCAACAGAAAACCCTAACACATTAGGATATTGGCTAAATTCATCGATTTAAGCTGTGTAGCATTTATATAATGTTGATGGATAATCACCTGTATCTCTATTCACAGTACACGTTGTTCACTTTTTATAATCAGCTAATCCTACTAAAACAGAAATATTATTAGCACTTAATAAATTCATAACTTTACGGTGGGAAGCGCAAGTGCCACCTGGGCATACTTGATAGACACGAATGCTATTAACACCGATAGTTTTTAGCGTTGGAATTAAAGTATTTTGTACATAACTTAATTGATCATCGCTGAGTGGATCAACATTTTCTTGCGGCTGAAAGGCTACACCTTTGAGCATTAAGCGTTCTTGGCCAGCTGTACAAGACTAAACACCAAGTTGTTTACCACAAATTAACATACCTGCTTGAGCTGAATTGGCTAACAATATGCTAAGCATTAGAGATGAGCACTTTACTTTCATTTATAAAAGTCCAGTTGATTATGAATTACTTTTATTATAGTAAATAATCACAAAAACATTACTTAAGTTAAACTAAATGTGCACTAATCTTTCATTTTTATTTTGTTACGGCTTGTTTTGTTTGAGTTAATATATTTTGTGACTAGCTTTTAAAAAGCACCACTATTCAGATGAGTAACAGAAGGCTTTCGCGAAAAGAATTAGAATTATTAAGATGCAAAGCGGTCGAAGCGGTATTAACACTTATCACTAAAGAGGGCATGGCCTGCCCCACTGCTTTACTTCTTAATTTCAATCGATAAGTTCATGAACATTTTTGAATCATTTATATTATAATTTAAATAATGGGGTTGCAATTTATGAGGAGATTCTAATGTGTAGTCTCAGAGATATAGTGATCTCTTTTGCAGGAGCAGAGTTCTTTCATACCATTAGCCATATTTTATTGCCATACTTTATAACATTGCCTATCGATATGAAATTCATGCAATTAACTGCAACTTTTAATTATTGGACAATAGCAATTAATGCAGTTATTACCATAGCATTATTATGGTGGGCTCATAAACTGAAGAAAAACGCCACATAGTAAAAATAGGAAAATAATTAATTCAACTTGAACGGTACCTATTTTAATTAGAGGTTGTTGACATTAATTTAATTCCGCCTAGTTTCCGCGTGGTCTTTATACAGAGCACACATAAATGTACCTTTTTTTAATGCGCCTTTACTGGATTTCGCGCATAAGGAATGGAACGTAGGCTAAAAAAGCAATTGTCAACAGACCCTAATTTATATCGAATTTATTTAATGAATTTTTTTAAAATCATTTCAAGTGGGCAAAATTGAGTAAATCCACTTTGCAACAAATTTGCACCGACAAAAGCGGTAAACCATAAAAACTTAGAACTGATGTAGACTGGGCTAGCAGGAACTCCAAGACTTAGCGAAATCAAAATGAAAAAACCTGCAACAATTCGAATAATGCGTTCAATACTCATATTTTTCTCCTAGTCATTGTCTCGTCTTATGCATTCTTTTCCACCAACTTAAATAAATTAAAGGAATTAAGAATAAGGTAAGAACAGTTGAGGCAAAAGAACCAAACATTAAGGATATGGCAAGCCCACCAAATACTGGATCCGATAACATGACGGCGGAGCCTAAAATAATTGCTAAAGCAGTCAAAATAATAGGCAAGAGACGCTCAACTCCTGATTCAATCACTGACTGTTCAATCGAATATCCTCGATGTTGATGCTCCAAAATAAAATCAATCAATAATAGGGAATTACGAACTACAATCCCTGCTAAAGCAATTACGCCAATCATGGACGTTGCTGTAAACGGTTGGTGCATGAGCCAATGGCCTGGGAATACACCAATAATCGTCAGAGGAATGGCCCCCATAATAATAAGAGGAATAAAAAAAGATTGATAAAAAGCAGTCAGTAAAATGTAAATTAATACAATAGCCACAATAAAGGCCGAGCCGAGATCACGAAATACATCAAGGGTTAAACGCATTTCTCCAAGCCATAATAATTGATTCTTGGTCAAGTTTTGTGGTTGCTCTTCATGAAAGCCTAAATTACCTATCTCGAGCGAGAATGGTGGGTTTTTAAGCATTTGTGTCGCAGAAGTGACTGCATACGCAGGACTGGAACCTAAAACTTCACCTGTCACATAAACAATAGGAGTTTGATCTTTAGTAAGAATAGGTTTTTGCTCTTTACCAAGATGTAACCTGGCAATTTGTGCCAGCGGAATTAGTTGTTGCTGGTGGTTTTTAAGATAGAGATGATTTAAGACATGAGCATCTTCCCGGGCTTCACGTGGCAATCTCAAGATAATATGTTCTGGCTCTCTGGCGTTTGACTCATGCCCATTACCTACATAAACTCCTTTGAAAAAAGATGCAACTTCTTGCGCTACTGTTTGTGGCGGTAGTCCAGCGAGCATTGCTGCGTTGTGATTGATTTCAATACGGTATTGGTTTGCATCTGACATGACGGAATTATCAATATTAATCATGCCGTAGATTCGAGGATATACCAATTGAGTGATTTTATTAGCAATTATTCTTAAGTCATTATAATTAGGACCATAAAGACCAGCTTCCATTTGTGAGCGAACAGGAGGGCCTGGAGGACTTTCAAAAAGTTTAATAGTACTTTCAGGGTATTGCTTTTTAATCGGCATAAGGCTTTGATATACCGCTTCGGCTATTTCATGAGAGCCTACGCTACGGTCATGTTTATTAAGCAAATTAATACGAATCTGACTGTACTGATTTCCTCGTAACAGACTATCTCCACGCACCATGGCGGCAAAATCCTCAGGTGCTGTTTCCCCTAAATACAGCTCATAGTCACAGACATAAGGATTTTGTTTAATTATTTGGCTCATCGCTTTTACTACAGCGGTTGTTTTTTCTAAAGTGGCATTAGGCCCAGCATCAACGGAAATTAAAAATGTATTGACGTTATCATCGGGTAGCATTTTAATTTCAACGCCGAGAGGACTTAATGGGCCATTCGCGCCCGCAGGACGAATAAATTGCCATAAAGGCTGCAATAACACGACACCCAAAAGAATCACGATACTTAGATAAAATAAATGTCGCTTTTTAGATGAGACGAGTAATCCCTTGAATAAATAAAGATAAATGCGCTGCAATAGCGTTGTATGCGCATGATGTTCTTGATTAATTTGGCTATGTGCTTTTTTTCTGAGCCAGCGATATGCCAGATAGGGCGCGACACTGTAGGCAATAAAAAGCGAGACTATCATCGCTAAAGGCGCATTAAACGGAATAGGGGCCATAAAAGGGCCCATCATTCCACCAACAAAAGCCATAGGTAGCAAAGCCAACATCACCGTAAAGGTGGCAATAATTGTTGGTTTGCCAATTTCATTGGCGGCATAAATTACTAAACGGGTAAAATTCCGTTGTACTCCTTTCATTATGTGGCGATGAATGTTTTCAATCACCACAATACTGTCATCAACTAATAAGCCCAAGGATAGAATCAGGGCAAACAAGGTAATACGATTAATCGTTTGTCCCGACAACCAGCCAATCCCAAGAACTAAACATAAAATGAGTGGGATGGAAAAAATTACGATGGATGCTTCTCGCCAACCTAAAAATAGCATGAGTAAAACAACAACACTGGCAATCGCAATACCTAAATGCTCGACCAGGGTATTGACTGCATCATTTGCTTCATCACCATAGTTACGGGTGATTGAGACCCCAATGGTCTCTGGAATCAATTTATCATGTTGCATCAGTTCAAGTTTTTTTAGGATTGCTTGAGCCACATCTACCCCATTACTTCCTTTTTGACGTGCTAACGCAATGGTTACAGCAGGTTCTAAATCAGGGTTGTTTTGCTTCACATGTGATCCATAAGAAAAATAAGAAGCAATGGATTCTTGTTCAGGACCTTCCTCAATAGCGGCAATTTCCTTTAACAGAATGGGTTTTGCACCATCAGTGCCAATGATGATGTTGGCTAAATCCTTGTTGGAAATCAATGAGCCCTCAATGCGTAAAGGGGTTTCACTGAATCGATGCTCCAGAGTACCCGCATCAAGGCTGATGTTGTTAATGGATAACGCTTGTTGGATATTGGCAATTGAAATGCCATGCTCTGCCATTTTTTGGGGATTAAGCCATACGCGAATGGCTTTGGGCGATGCGCCCATTACCCAACTTTTTCCTACCTGAGGTACTGCACGTAATTGCTCTAACACTTTATTTGCGAGTGTGCGAAGCTTGAGTGGATTTTCACCTTTGGCATGCAAGGTAACTGTTACCAATGGAACATCATACAAACTAACTGAACGGATTAAGGGCATCAACGTGCCCGGAGGCATTTTGTCCATGTTACTGTTAATCTGGTTATAAACCTTAACCAGACTACTCTCTTCATTTTCATTTACTTTAAAGCGTACCGTTACCAAAGCGCTGTCATCTATAGCCATTCCGTAGGTATGTTCCACTCCGGGGATAGAAGCCATCAGCCCTTCTAAGGGGCGAACGATTTGATTAAGTATTTCCTGGGTGTCACTGCCAGGCCTGCTCACCGAAATGGTTACCACTGGGACAATAATTTCAGGGTTATAGGTTCTTGGTGTGCGCTCTAAAGCCAGGGCACCAAATAACAAAATACTAATGATTAACAGAAGAGTAAGCTTTGACTGAATAAACGTTCTTGCCAGTTGCCCTGCTTTATTTAATTTATCCTTTGAATAAGGAATATAATTCACAATACGTCTCCCTTAGAGGTATCAGTTAATCAGGCTTTCGTGGTTGCCTTGGGAATTAATTGATTCGTTAGCATCAAAATATGTGCTTGAGTGAGTCTTAATTGATGTAAGGCTTGAAGTTCTTGCGCTTTGCTTTGAGTCAATTTCATTTGGCTTTCTAATAATGCACTTAATGGTATTAAGCCTCGGCCAAATCGTTTGCTTAATTTTTTGATGGCCTCTTCTTCTTTTTGAGCCATTTGACGGCTTAATTGCAATTCATAGTTAAATTGCATCTCATTACGTGTTAATTGTCTAAGAAGTAGTTTGAGTTGATTACGTTGTTCATCCAATTCAAATTGTGCCTTTTTCGCCTTGGCTGTAGCCGATTGAACAGCTCCTGCACGTTCTCCTGCACTAAAGAGTGTCCAATTAGCACCTAAAGCGATTGTATCTGAGGGTAATCCTGAACCGAGGGTGTAGCCATTCCAATCATGTCTTAGTTGAAGATTTACTTGTGGTTTATATAAAGATTGCGAAGCAAGAATATTTGCCTTTTCGGCTTTTATATGAGAACGAAGCGCTTTAAGCGAGGCATTTTCTTCCAGCGCCTTTGATATTAGAGAGTTTAATCCACTGTTTCTTTTCCTCAACGGAGTATGCTGACTCGGAATAAGAGAACTATTAGGATTGCCCATAAGCGTTCTGAAGTTATCCAGCTCATTTTCTGCTTGTAATCGGGCGCTTGATAACCCAAGAGAGGAGCTATTTAAATAAGCTTCAGCCATCAATACATCGCTATCTAAAGTTATTGATTGCTTTCTTAACGCTTTGGTGGTTGCTAAAAATTCTTGTGCGCGAGTAACTTGTTGTTGGGCAACATGGATTAATTGATTGGCTGTTAAAAAACCTTCATAAGACATATAAAGCTGATAGGCTAATTGGTTTTGTGCTTGTTGATTCCCATGCTGAGCGGATATCAGTAATGCGCGAGTATTTTCTTGTTGTGCTTTTATTTTTCCACCTGAATAAATGGGTAGAGTCAATTTAAACGCGGTATCTAAATTGCTGTAATAACCAGGATGATTTAACGCATTAGGTCTCGTAAATAAGGTACTTGGCCCTGTATATTGATCGGCACCAAAATCAGCAAATGATGCATTCCCTTGACTTAATTTATACCCAAATACAGACAGAGGATTATTGCTCCGCGCTCCATTGAATTCTAACCCAAGCTGAGGCCAACGCATGCTATTTGCTTGTTTCAAAGCACCATAAGCTGCTTCAATTGAAGTCTTAGAGCTCTGTATGGATGGATTATGATTTAAGGCCCGCCTTACCGCATTAGGGTAGGAAATAGGTTGTTCTGTATGTGCCCAGAGTGTGGTCGAAAGAGAGCATGCGATAACAATGAATATGATGCATTTTTTTATTATATGACAACTGAGCAACATTAAATATCCTTGGTCATTATATTAGATTTTACTAATATATTGGTTAAAATTTAATCTTTGCAATAAATTAAATACAAAGTTGATAAAATCGCTTCCACTTCAGGCTTGTTGATGTGGTAATGAACATACTTCCCTTGCTTTGTAACGGATAAAAAGCCATCTTTTTTCATTTTTGCCAGATGTTGAGATAGTGCAGACTGGGATAATCCTATCAATTCCTGAAGTTCACTAACAGTACGCTCATTTTTCAATAAATGGCATAAAATAAGAAGCCTCTTGGAGTTTGCCAAGAGTTTAAGCATTTTTGCTGCCTTAGAAGCATTATTTTTCATGACTTCAAGGCGATTATTAGTTAATGTTATCATTCCTACATTATATTAGAATAAACTAATATTTCAATAGTCCAAAATACTTGCTTAATTTACTCATAAAATATGATGGCTTTAATTTGCTAAGATCCTCTATCTCGCGTCATTAAATTCGAATATTAATAAACTGCCAAGGGTCGCTTTGGTCCGTATCTTTATTATTTGAATTGCTCCGGTCCTGTAGGGGATTCCAATTTGTATAATAACCCCCGACTTTACCAAGATAAGGGAGGGCGAGACTCAAAATATACTCATGGTCCATATCTTCAGGCTCTATAATTCCACGCTCTGGGTTTTTAATAGCCCAAATCAAACCCGATAAAACTCCAGCTGCAACTTGTAAGCTTGTAGCATTATTATGATTAACTAATTTTCTGGCTTCATGTATAGATAGATAAGAGCCATACCAATAAGCTCCATTTTTATTTCCCATTAATAACACTCCGAGTTCATCAGTGCCATCAACAATCTCTTTTAAAATAATTCGTTTTTCTTTTTGTGGTCTGTATTTTCTTTGCACGAGTTCTTTTAAAGATAAAATAGCATCAGGGCAGGGATGATAAGCATAATGAACTGTGGGTCTGTAATATACTTTATTATCTTTTTTCAAAGTTAAATATTCTGCAATAGATAAAGACTCAGCGTGAGTAATTAAAAAACCATTAATAGGGCCAGAGTTTGGGGTCCAGGTACGGACTAGAGTCTCGGCTCCTGGCTGACTAAGATATATGCCGCAATTTGAGCCAAAGTCGTGATGATTTGCATCATGCGGCCAATGACGTTCATGGCTTCCCCAGCCCAGTTCGGCAGGTCGAAGCGCTTCAGAAATTAAGGCATCGACGGACCATGTATTTATAAATTCATCTGTTTTTTTAGTTTGAGAGGAAATTTGAGTATCATGTTCAGAAATATGGATCGTTTTTATATCAAGATCATGGGCTAATTGAGCCCATTCCACAGGTTTTTGTGGTAGATTACCCTGCCACTTGTTATCGTTAGCGACATTCCATAACGCTTGTTTAAGAAAGTGAGAGACCAGCCCAGGATTAGCTCCATGGGTTAAAACTGCGGTAGGGCCCTGCTTTTTATGTTGTAATGTCGCATCTCGCAGAGCATAATTAGAAAGTAGTTGATTCGAATCGCTATACCTTTTCTCCCAAGATTCAGCGGCAGCATCCAAATACAATATTTTATTTAACTGGCAATATTTTATTAAATCAATAGTCGATACCCCTACGGATAAATTTAACAAAAAATCACCAGGTTTAAGAATAGAGGACAAAAGTTCTTGGTAATTCTGTTCTTCAACAGCAATTTTTTGGAATGAAACGTTATAATTTTTTGCTACATCTGCGCCAAGATTATGTTTTGAGAGGATGTAAATTTGCGATGGATCTAATTTAAGACATTGAAATAAGAGTGGCAATATTGCTTGGCCAATACTTCCGAATCCAAGAATCAGAATTTTATTTTTAAATGCTATTTGAGTCTCAAATTTATCCATAATTCCCCCAAATAGAAACATCTATAATTATGAAAAAAGAGGTTTCCAGAGTGTTTAACCAAATCAATTTACTTAACCATCATATTTTAAGTTTAGCTCACAAAGATAATCTAATTCTAAAATTTTAACTATTTGATGCGGCATAGTGAAATGATATGCTGATTAGGTCCACTAATTGGTGAATGTAGGTTTTTCTGATTCGGCGGTGATTTTTCCTCACAAGGAAAAATTAATTTTATAATCCGAACGGATCTACAGATTTACAGTTTAAATTTCGCCGAGTTGACTTTCCTTGTAGACTGTAAACTATTCTGCGACAGAACCAAACTCAAGTGGTAAAGGAACTTATCGCGCTCAATAAAAAGGGACTCAATAAATGAAAAATTATGAAATGTATATTGATGGAAAATTTACTTTAGCCATAAGCGGGAACACTCGCGACATTATTGATCCCGGTAATGGCCAATTGCTTGCAAAAGTTCCAGAAAGTGCCAAAGAAGATGTTTTGCTCGCCATCAAGGCTGCACGTAAGGCTTTCGATGAAGGTGGTTGGAGAAAAACATCAGCGCTTGATCGAAGTAAACTATTGTTCAAGGTTGCTGATTTGATTCGTGCTAATGCAAAAATGTTAGCGGAGCTTGAAACACGAAATTGTGGAAAACCTTTGTTAGAGGCAGAATATGATGTGATCGATGCAGCCAATTGCTTTGAATTTTATGCTGGGCTCACTACTAAAATTCATGGCGAAACCATGTCGGTTCCAGCAAACTCTTTTAGTTATGTTATACGGGAGCCTATAGGGGTATGCGGACAAATTATTCCCTGGAATTTCCCACTCGTTATGGCTGCCTGGAAGATTGCTCCAGCACTTGCAGCAGGAAATACCATAATATTAAAACCTTCAGAATTGACACCGATAACTGCACTTGAGTTATTCAAACTTATTGATCAATGCGGATTTCCAGCTGGTGTAGTGAATCTTGTTACTGGCCCCGGCGTGGAAGTGGGTGAAGAATTAGCAATGAATCCAATGGTGGATAAAGTTGCATTCACAGGTGGGACAGTTACTGGCAAAAAAATAATGCAGGCCGCTACAGGAAATTTGAAGAAAATATCCTTGGAGCTGGGTGGAAAAAATCCAAATATTGTATTTGCAGACTGTGATCTTGAGATGGCAATTGATGGTGCTCTTTTCGGCGCTTTTGCCAATCAAGGTGAAGTTTGTTCCTCTGGATCTCGTTTAATCGTTGAGCGTTCTATTCACAAGAAAATGGTGGAAGGGATGTTGAAAAAAATTCCAAATATCAAGCTTGGCCATGGTTTAGATTGTGGTGTCAAAATGGGCTCACTGGTTTCAGGTGCTCACCGTGAAAAAGTAGAACAGTACATCAAGATAGGGATTGATGAAGGTGCAAAATTGATTTGTGGCGGGAAGCGTCCTACAGGTGACGTTTTTGAAAAAGGAAATTTTTTTGAGCCAACTATTTTTGATGAGGTGAAGCCTACAATGCGTATCGCTCGAGAAGAAATTTTTGGTCCGGTACTCGCAGTCATCCCTTTTGATACGGAAGAAGAAGCAATTCAAATTGCAAACGATACCGATTATGGTTTGGCAGCAGCTGTGTGGACTAAGGATCTTACTCGTGCTCATCGCGTGACCTCTCAAATTCGTGCCGGAATTCTTTGGGTAAACCACTACCATCCAACTCATAATGAAATGCCTTGGGGCGGATACAAACAAAGTGGATCAGGACGTGAGTTAGGTTTGTATGGAATCGAAAGCTATCTTGAAATCAAGCAGGTGAATATTAATCTAGATGATGAACCAATTGGGTGGTATTAATGAATCAAATTAATATTAAAACACAAATACCGGGACCAAAATCACAAAAATTAATGGAGCAGCGTTATAAACATGTTGCGCGAGGTCCATTTCACGCTACTCCCATCTTTGTGGAACGAGCAAAAGGTTCATTTGTAGAGGATGTAGATGGAAATGTATTCTTGGATTTCTCATCTGGAATTGGTGTGGTGAATACAGGGCACTGTCCCGATACGCTGGTCAATGCAGTCAAGGCACAGGTTGATAAATTCATGCACACGAGTTTTAATATTCTTCCTTATGAAGGCTATATCAAGGTGTGTGAAAAATTAAATTATCACACTCCCGGTTGTTTCGAAAAAAAATCAATCCTATTGAATTCGGGAGCTGAGGCTGTAGAAAATGCGATTAAAGTTGCTCGTGCCTATACTGGAAAGCAAGCCGTGATTTGTTTTGATCATGCTTACCATGGTCGTACTTACATGGCTATGGCACTTACCGCAAAGAATAAACCCTATAAGCATGGATTTGGTCCATTTCTTTCAGAGGTTTATCGTGCTCCCATTCCATATGAGTATCGTTGGCAGGGAAAAAATTGTGTCGAAGAATGTTTCAACGATTTTTCTGAACTCGTTAATTTGCGTGTGGGTGTTGAAAATACCGCTGCAGTGATTTTAGAACCCGTGTTAGGGGAAGGGGGATTCATACAATTCCCAGTTCCATTTTTACAAAAGCTTCGCGAGTTTTGTTCTGCAAACAAAATTGTTTTCATCGCCGATGAAATTCAATCAGGTTTTGGTCGTACAGGAAATCTATTTGCAATGAAAACAATGGGCGTGGAGCCTGATCTTACGCTGACAGCAAAGGGGTTGGGTGGTGGAACAGTGATTGCTGGTGTAACAGGAAAAGCTGAAATGATGGATGCTGCAATGGTGGGTGGGTTGGGTGGAACCTTTGGCGGAAATCCACTGAGTTGTGCAGCAGCTCTTGAAGTATTCAAAATCTTTGAAGAGGAAGGGCTTTTGCGTCATGTTGCGAGTCTTTCAAAAGTACTTCATTCCAGGCTTTCTGGATTTAAAGAAAAATATAAAATAGTAGGTGATGTTCGTGGTTTAGGTGTTATGCAGGCGCTCGAACTGGTGGAAGATAAGAGTACGAAGGTACCAAATAAAGAAATGGCGGACAGATTAACAAGATTTTGTTTAGAGCGTGGACTGGTAATTCTTAGCTGCGGAGGATATGGAAATGTAATTCGCCTCCTTATGCCTCTTTCGACAGAGATAAAAGATTTGGAAATTGGACTTTCTATCATTGAGGAAGGACTCAAAACCTTATAAAAAGAAGTGCAATATAAGTGGCGTGAGCAAGTGTGCCTAAATGCGTTAAAAGTCAAAAATCGCTAAAATGTTCTATATTTAACCATGATGGTTAAACTTCAAGGAGGAATAGAAATGCATAAAAAGAACATTTGGTCGATAGTATTAACACTTTTAATTTCTTCATGCTTCATTTTTACAGAAGCTCAGGCTGCATCGGTAAATGTTGACCACCTGTCACAATGTATGGCAGCTTGTAAAGGAAATAAAGGCTGTGTTGATAATTGCGTTTCGAAGGATACTACGCGAGGGTTGAGTAAAGATATTCTTCAATGCCTTGCTGGTTGTGGTCTAGGAGTCACCTCGACAGCGAGTGATGCAACCCTAAAAGAGCAAATCAAAGCCTGCTGTCAAGGTTGTCTCAATGCGATGCATTAACGCAGCAATGAATAAAAAATTAAAATTTAGCCTAAATTTTAAATTGACACGAAAAAATAGTGAAGGAGCATGTTATGGATAAGTCATGGAATAAAATTTGTACCATCTTGCTGGGAGCAGTAATTACTATTGGCTTTAGTAATTTGGCAGTTGCTGATGATGCATGCAAAGCAAAATGCGAAGTCAACTCTAAAAGTTGTACCAAAGGATGCGATGGGAATACCGATTGCATATTAAACTGCTCTGATACACGAGATAGTTGTGTTCAAGGCTGTGGTGATTAGCAAGAAACGCTCTATTTAGCATGAGTTTTACACAATATAGAAAAGGAATAGTGACCTGAGAAAGCAGCTTTTTTATTCTTATTGCTATTCCTTTTAACCTTTCTTAGTTAATAATCCATGACTCAAACATCCCCTTGGCGGTAGAGAGATCTTTTTCATATTGTTTTATTGGTGAAGCATAGCTCCAGGTATAAAAAGCTAATCCATCATCCCTTAAGAAGATTATATACATTTGCTTAAATTCTTTATTTTTATATTTGTAAGTAAAAACCAAGAATTCTCCATGAAATCTCTTAGGATTTTGGGGCAGATTTATCTCTCCTTGTTGTAATAACTTAGGGTCTTTGGTATTCGCAAAAATCTGAGATTTTAAATCATCTTTTAATTCTTGAATGGTTGAGTATGTTCCTTTATTTTTTTTGGTCAACAGCGTCTGGATGGTAATTGTTGTGTTGTAAGAATCAGTGCCTTTTTTACCTTTAAAGTGAACAGTTCCTTTTCCTGGTTTAATATATTCCCAGTTACTAGGATATTTTAGGGAGTATCTACTGTTTTTATTATCGAAATTCACCCATGTAAATTCCTCAGATGTCGATAAGTTTGGTGGAGTGAATTTTTTATGATCTATATCTATTCCTGCCCCAGTATAACTTACCTTAATATTTAAAATCTTCCATGCTCCATCTTCCCATATTAAGCGATATTCAATTGGTGTCTTTGCGCCATCTTTTGCCGTCAGGGTTCCTTTAACAAATCCTATATTATTTTCAATGATTCGTTCATTAAAAAATGCGCTCTCATTATTCGTTAATGAAGGATACTGATTTATAAATTTTTTAAAATCAGAAAGAGAGGTCGCTTTTTGGAAGTCTTTTGAAGTATAGGAGTATGCTTTTTCAACATTACCAGATTTTAATGCACTAAGCTGATGATCAATGGAGTAAATCAAGCCACTTGTAAGAAACAATACAATCGCAAATACCGTACCAACAAAGAGTAAAAACCAGGCGCCAATAATCCCAATTATCATCATTGCTTTTTTTAATGGAGATGGATTTTTTGTTAGTTGAATCAAGTTGCCATTTTTATCTTCAAATTTGTTAGTAACTAAAAGAAGTAAATCGATTAAATACCATATGCCAAGTCCTCCTACTGTAAGGAGCATTAATAAGCCGGTAGTTATTTTTCCTACATAAATTCGATGAATCCCTAAAACTCCTAAAAATAAACCTAAAATGAGTACAAGAATGGGGGATTTCTGAGAACTTTCTTTGCCGGTGTATGGCTTTTGTGTCTGAGAGAAAGAAGAATCTGCTTCTATAGATGCGCCGCATTTACTACAAAACTGGGCATCTTGTGTTAGGTTATTTCCACAATGCTTACAAAATTTAGATGCATCCATGCTTACTCTCCAATGTAATATCGAGCCAGTTCGAATAGACTCTAAATTCTATAGGCTAGATCTTGATATCTTACTTTTATATATAGATTAAATTTTAATAAACTCAATAAATCTTATCTAAAATAGGAGATTTCCTACAAAAGGTTTCAATATATTGCTTCGAGGAGATAACCATGCAAGAAAATATATTCAATTGCTTCAATGATCGGCTAAGGGAACTCAAGCTGCATCTCACTGCCTACATCCCGCGAGATGAATTGCAACAGCCCCTAGCTGATTTTATTACAAAAAAAATTAATAAAGATTTTTTATTAACGCTTCTTTTCTATTGTCTGTAAACGAATTCCGTTCTCTTCAATATCAATCAAACCGCGTTTATAAAGTTGTCCCAATGCACTTTTAAAATTTTTTTTACTCTCGGCAAATGCCTGCTGAATTTCTGCAGGAGAGCTTTTATCATGTAAAGCCAAAAAACCACCGGATTGTTCAATCTTGGATATAATGCGCTGCGCTAATTCATTAATAGTGTTTTGCCCTATTTGTCTCAAAGTAATATCAATTTTGCCATCATCACGTACCTTTTTAATGTACCCTTTCATTTTTTGGCCATAAATTAATGTTTGAAAAATATCACCTGCATGGATTAATCCCCAGTGACTGTCGTTGATAATTACTTTTCTTCCAAGCGGTGTACTCTCTGCAATAAGTAAACTAACTTCCTCACCTGGCTTAAAGTTAGCTGTTGTCTTATCCAAAAAATAATCGATTTTTGAGCTTGCAATAATGCGTCCCTGATTATCTTGCTTTAAATAAACAAGATAAGATTTACCAATTTCCATGGGCCGGTGTTGTTCTGGTTTGGGCACCAATAAATCCTTATCTAATCCCCAATCAAGAAAAGCTCCTACAGGATTTACATCAATTACTTTTAAAAATGCACAGCTGCCTAGTTTGGCAAGAGGATGCCTGGTTGTTGCTATAATTTTGTCGTCTGAATCAAAATAGACAAAAACATCCAGTACATCACCAACCAAAGCGCCTTTAGGGACCGATTTATTGGGTAATAAAATTTCCCCCCACTCTCCTCCTTGAAGATATACTCCAAAAGGAGCTTCCCGTACCATTTTCAATTTATTAAATTGCCCAATTTTTATCATGACCAAACTCGTTTTTTCATATATAAGTCAAGCTTAACACAGAATGTGTGTATTATTTATTAATGTTGTAGCCAAATTATTAACTGATAGTTGTATGGGTAGGACTATCTATGATGTTATAGCCGCATAACAAAGTGGAGATACAAGGTTGATGCATTTTGACCCAACACAAAAATCCACTCAAAAATATGTATTTCAAGGCATTTTAAACATATGTTGCAAATTGATTAATAAAAGAAAATAATCGGCTCCTAATTTTGTTTCAAAGAGTCGATTATTATGAAGCCAGCGAGAATTATAATATCCCTAATACAAGTGGCTATTTTAACTTTTTTGATAATTAAAGGGGCCATTTCTGGTGATGTGCATGTTATTGGCTCAATAAAACATACAATACAACCTACCGCCGAATCTTCTTCAAATTACAGTGGACTAAATAATACAAAGGTCATTCAACTGCTTAAAATTGAGTTATCTGACGAGGCTAAAAAACTGCTGGTGAGACGCATAAAAGATATCGCCACAGATCATTCTCAGACTTCACTTTCATTGCTAGATGCCGAAACTCCTAAAATGGTTCAATTGGCTATGAATCATGTTCCTGTTCTGGATCAAGGGCCACATGGAACATGCATCACATTTGCCATAACTGGCGCGCTTGACGCCGTGATTGGACAAGGGGATTACATTAGTCAACTTTGTCATTTACAGCTAGGCAATTACTTAGAAAAATATGGATATGCTCTGAGCGGTTGGGATGGCAATTATCCTATTGCAGTAATAAATCAGATTGAACAGTATGGAGTTGTGAACAAAGAAAAACAAACAACTGTAGGATGTGGTGGTTTGACTGAGTACCCCAATCATTCGAATAAGAAACCTGAGACTTTTATAGATCCCAAAGAATACAGCACAATGAATGAGCTAATCTTCGGTAAGATAGTGAATTGGTCAAATATCTATTGGAGAATCAGTTCTTCCTGGACATTAAATGAAGTAAAAGAAGCGCTTCGCTCGGGCGACCGATCTGTTTTTGCGATCATGCTACCGCGTCTTGACATAGGTGTTGTTGGTGCTGTTGGAAATTATAAAACCAAGAACGATACTTGGTTAATCACCTCAGATGTGTTAATGGGTTTATCAAATATACAAGCGGCCCATGGAATGATCATTACTGGTTACGATGATAATGCGGTTGCTGTTGATAATTACGGTAAGAAACACACCGGATTATTAACCCTACGTAACTCTTGGGGGAGTAACATGGGGAATAATGGAGAGTTTTATATGTCATACGATTATTTTAGATTACTGACATATGATGTAAGACGTTTTTCGCCCAATTAAGAGCATGACCTAATATTCAACCCAGTATATCTTGGATGCATGCAAATGACGTCGTACTTACTAAAATGTAGGCAGGATCCTAAAATTAGAGAAATTCTGAAATCCATCCATGACAAGCAAAACGATGTGCAGAAATTAGAACAACTGCATAGTTAAAATGGAACTACATCAACTTGGCAGCCATTCTCGCCAGTGATAATGGCTATAAAATTCTACAAGCACAAAATCGAGTTTTGACAATCTATTTATAATTCCAATATAATACAACCATAATACTATTTGGACAATTTGTTTAATATGAGTGGTAAAGGCTTAGCTTATTGGCGACAAGCTTGGCAGGATGCAGGGTTTGGTAATAATTATGAGAATGCTCTGTATTTGTTGAAGCGTTATGCACGCCAATCATTTAATACTTACGGCAAGGACGTCGCCAATTTTTATTTTGGTGAATCAAGAAGTATTTTTGCTCCAAGTATTAGTCATAAGAGTTGTCGCTTAACTCGTGATGAAAGAAGCATGGAGCGTGTTATAAAAGATTTGCAAGGTATTCTTGATGGCCGCCCAATTTATCAAGATGGGGATTTGCATAATATACTTAAAGTCTTTGGTGAAAAGATGAAGCAGGATTGCACGACATCTTTTAAGATTGTACAAAAGCCATCCTTTTTTGAACATTTTATGTTCCTTGAATATTTTCTTTCATTGTTGCAGAAATGTTTTGGGAACGATCCAACTGAAAAAACAGGAAATGGTTTCTCTCCGAAAAATTAAAAGTACTCTGTTTTTCCTTGATCTTAAAATATAACCCACTGCATCGATGCTGATTTTACCTTAAAGATTGCCTACCTTGTGGTAGGCAATCCAATTTAAGACAAATTGCGTTTTGCAAACACTTCCATCGCCGCAGTCAAAAACTCGACCAAATCAGGATGATAACGATTAAAGAAATCACGAAAATCAGGATGGTTGAGATAAGTTTGCCCAAGCCCTAAATAAGTATCTTTGGTTGGCGTCCAACAATTTTTGACCCAGTCATAGTGCTGTTGAATAAGGTCCTGTACTTCCTTTGATTCTATATTAAGGCCTTGTTTAACTGCATTAGCAAGTGCAAGATTTAATTGCTCTCCAGAAGCTTTAAATGTCTCCCAATCAGGTTTTTTCCAATGAGAAACTTTTGCCCAACTGTCATCAATTTGTTGCTGTGACATTACGCCCGCTTCAACCAGATATTTTTCATGTTCTTGTTGTTTGATGGGGTCAAATCCCTCAAACATTTCTTCGATATTCATTTTATATTGTCCTCTTAAATGGGAAATGGTTTTATCAATCGTCTGTATGAGTGTTTGTGTTCGCTCAACATTAGACTGCAATGAGGATTTTTGTTGCTGTAACGATTTTATTTTATCGAAATCATTGCAGCTCAAAATTTCCTTAATGTCGTTAAGAGGAAACTCAAGTTCACGAAAAAACAGAATTTGTTGAAGTAAAAGTAACTGCTCTTCCTGATAATAACGATATTGATTATCACCATAGAATGCAGGCTTTAATAAACCAATTTCATCATAAAAGCGCAAAGTCCGGGTGCTTATACCAGAAAGCTTCGCTATTTGTTTAATTGTGTACTTCATATGGTATTCCTCTTAAGCCACAAGAGACACAATAAGGGTTAACGTTGCGGCAAGGTCAAGTATTATAATCTACTTTATAAATTCATTAATTTTTAGCAAGCATTCCCTGATTGCTATCCAAGCCTAATTATGTTGTCCATAAATTATTTTATCTGATATATTTGAGGCTTTGGTGTTCAAATGTAAGTCTTTTGGCAGTTGATGTTCTAACCAATTCATTTTAGCCCTCTTAAGACTAGTTTTAGAGGTTAACTACGAATTAAAATCCAAATAATAAGAGGATAATACATGAAACTGATGTTGGTCATTGGTATAAACCTTGAAATAACAAAATGGAGCGTAAGTGAATCCAGATCTCCATTCGATGAGGATGATTATCTGTGTGTTTATGAATGCATTACGCCAGAAGAGGCTAACCAGATGCTGGAAAATATAAAGTCAGCATTCAAGATGGACTATCCTATGGAGTTGGATATAGAAGAGCAAGAATCCTTATCATCGGAATATTATCTAGAAACACATGGAATTTATGTTGTTGCATCAATGAAGTTTTTAGAAAGATATTTTGACGGGAAAGTTCAGGAGGTTCATCCGGAAGACAAATTCGGAAATAAATCGTTCTATATATACAAGTCAAAGATGGGGCAAGATGATAATTCACGTGCCCGTTTAATTATAGTAAATACCAGTAAAGATTCACTAACAATTAAGCGTATATCACCTGAACAAATTGAGGAGTCAGAGTTAATTGATTTTTCGGAAGAATACCTGGGTGCTACTTCATATACTAAAAGGAATAAGGGGAGTGCTCAAATAAAAGCAGCCTATAATTTTAATGGACTATTCTTACCTGGTGATAATTTTAATGTACTTTGGTTACCTGCCAAGCCTCATCAAGGGCATGCTATGTTTACTGCCTATGGATGTACGAATCATAAGATTGCTAAAATGCTGGAAGCAAAAATTAGAGATGACGAAAAAAGGAAACAAAAAGAAACACCGTTGGTAATTAATAGTGAACACATTACTCTGGTGTGTGAGGGGCCTATTTTATTGGCTTCAGGGAATTATTTAGAACAAATGTATGGTAAGCCAATTCATGTCTCTCTAGTCAATGATTTGGTAAGGCGAGGTCTTGCTGATAAACAGGCGCAACAACGAGCAACTGCTGTAGATAAAATCTATGCTGAATGGGATGCAAAAGTTCAATTAAGGAATCAGACTTATCTTTTAAAGCAACAAAGCAGAACAGCTCCAGTGTTCTTCCCGCCGCAATGGATTCCAACTGGACCCTATCAAAAACCTTCGTGCGCATCTTCATTCAATAGTGAAAACACGATTGTTCCCAAACCTGAACCGCTACCGTATCCTGCAATTCTTATGAAGGAAAAGACCGTTGTTCCAAAGCCTGAGCCACTGCCATATCCCTTTATTACCGGGAGACAAAGTTCTCTAACAACTCATGAGCAAACGAAAATGGTTGCTCCACGAGCTCAATCAATATTCCATGAGTCTGATGCAAATGAGCCGTTAAAAGCCTTTACTGAAGAGGAGTATTTGGGCCTTTTTCAGTAATAGATTAAGCAGTCCATAGCCAGGTTGCAAGCAACCAGGCTTCGCTTTTTTGATATACGAATACTCAAACAGAAATAATGTCAATCTACCTTTTTGCCAGTCGGTTTTGCACTGATTTTTGCGGGGGTAAGGTTATTAGTGATCCGCGAGACTGCCTTATCTACTCGGCGCTGAAGCGTGATTTCAACCATTACTGTTTCATTTGGATGAATAATTTTGTTCATGTCGGTAAGCGAGGAATGAAAATCAAGCAACCTATAATAGGCGAGGGCTTGGTTACTTGACTCAGGGTATGCCTTAATACGTAATCCCAGATTACCTTTCATTTTGGGCGTATTAATCCCTGCCTCCATGATGTCGTAGTTAAGAAAATAAGTGAGTTTTCCTCGATTATTCAAGTTTTTTTGGCGATCTACGAAGAACCCTGTAGGAAGTGCCTGCTCGCTATATTTGGGACCAGCAGTTAAATAGAGATCATAATCGACAAGATGATTGCCCCGGTCATCAATAAGCCGGAAAATAATCATGGAGTAGCGATTGGTGATATATTCGCGCTTAAAGATAAGCGTGTTCACTGATTCTTTATGCTCATTGTTCTGAGTTTCTTTAGTAATCTTATCGAGCTCTTGTACTAATGTATTATAAGAGGCAGGATTTTTTACTTGCAGGCATCGCAGAACCCATATTGCCGTGGGATGAGTGGCGGCATTGGCCATAGTAACACTACGGATGATTCCGATATTTTTACCGGAATGCGAAAGCCCAGGAAGAACCCCAAATGCCATTGGTTTTGACCGTATCATTTGGGAGAATGCAAGATTTTCACCGTTATTTCCCTCCTGATGTAGTTTCAACAGACTATAATTCATATTGGTAGCCGCCACGCGTACCACTCCATCAGACCCAGCTTCCCCCGTGTAGGAGTTAAGTGCATCATAAAGTTGGCGATCAATTTTCTGGCCGGTAAGTACAAAGGAATAGATACCATAAGCTGTGCAATCGTAATCAAGCCAACTTTCATTAAGTTGCCAGCTCATATCGCTTCCGAGCTCAAGCCAATCAAGTACACGTTGCCCAGGTTCAACACCTTCAAAAAAACTCTTTATACGGCCTAGCCGAGATTTACCAAGTTGTGCAAGAGCAGAGCCGTGGTTGGTAGGGGCCAGCATGATAAGATGGCTCAAGGGACATTTCGCAAGATTATTCTTAAAGTATAAATCCATCCATTTTCGTACAATGGGGCCACCGGTAGAGTGCGTAATACAAGCAAAACGCTCCCCATCTCGCAGCTTATCAGCAATTTCATCACGTAATGCCTCATCCAATGCACGGGCTATATCGTCAACCGTTATCGTATCGTCAAAGCTGATGTAGTGCCCGAGATAAATATTGCCAACCCGGATATCCAGCGTACCGTTTTTGCTCTGACTTGCAAGCCATTGGGGAAGCTCCCCATAAGTATTGGTATGTGTGACACTCCAACCATGGACGAAGATAACAATCATGATGCTCCTTAACTGATTGACTCTACAACAGGACATTGTTGAGTAACTCGCTGATATTAGATTATTTTAAACTTGAACCTCAAGTTTTTTAGTTTGGCCTCCATGATTAGATTAATTAAGATGCTCTTCTATGAAGAAGAGGCTATCAAAGTGCACAAAGGGTTTTGGAAGCATCCATCTAAATCCGCATAAACATACCGCAACACACATTTACAGGACTTACGAAAAACCCCAATCTCTTTGTTAAAAAATGTTTTTAATTCGGTCATTTAGTCTATCTAAACTCCCTCATTAAAAACATTTTTTGCCTCGACCTTGAGATTTTTCGTAAGTCCTGATTTATAAAGAATATACTCATTCATCAAGTTTGAGATTGTAGATTCTGGTTGCTTGTTTCTTCAGTTTTAAACAAGGTATATTGGTCAATTATCATTAAAATATCCCTATTAATCTAAAAAAGAGAATGTATTTTGAGACGCAATAAATTTTTAAATAAGGTGCTTAGATGAAGATTATGGAGATTCATATTGCGCAATTAACTATTCCATTAATTCGCCCATTTATAACTGCGGTAAGACGTACTGAATGCGTTGAGGATGTGGTGGTAATGATTAAAACGGATAGTGGCAATTGGGGGTATGGTTCAGCTGCTTCAACTCCTGCCATCACTGGAGACAGTACGGAATCTATTATCTTTGCAATTAAAACCATTCTTGGTCCGCAATTAATTGGACGAAGTATTTCAGAATTGAATTTATTACTCCAAATGAATAACCAGGCCATAGCAAGGAATACCTCGGCAAAAGCGGCCATTGATATCGCATTGCATGATTTATTTGCCCAACATTGTGGCTTACCTCTTTATAAATTGCTGGGCGGTAATACGAACAGCATTAGCTCGTGTATTACGATAAGCGTTAAAGAGATTGATGCGATGGTGCAGGATGCGGTTGACCTCGTCAATCAAGGGCACCAAACTATAAAAATAAAATTGGGATTAAATCCAATTGAAGACATCAAGCGCGTCCATGCGATTCGTCAAGCGGTAGGTGATTCTATTACGTTACTTGTTGATGCGAATCAGGGATGGTCTTATGACGATGCCTTGAAGGTTATTGAGTCATTGAAGCAACAGCATTTGAATATTGCTTTGGTCGAACAACCTATTCGTGCTCAAGATCTGCTGCACTTAAAGGCTATTAGCGAACAGGTAGACTGTCTGATTATTGCCGATGAGGCGTGTTTTTCCCCTGAAGATACTCTGAATATTGCAAAAATTAATGCGTGTGATGGGGTCAATATTAAGCTAATGAAATCGGGTGGCATTGAGAATGCGCAAGCGATCTATAATATTGCTAAATCAGCACACATGAAAATCATGGTTGGATGCATGCTGGAATCACCCATTGGAATTGCTGCTATCGCCAGTTTTGCTTTAAGTAAGCCGGATATCTTCTATGCAGACCTTGATCCTATTTATTTGATTCGTGACAATTATGTACTTGGTGGGGCGCAACGCCTTGGCGCTAAAATCATTTTATCAGACAAACCTGGTTTGGGAATTGAAGGTATTTTCCAGGGATTAAATCAGATTGGAGTGATCCATTAATGTCTTTTTACATTCAGTTAGCCAGTTTAGGTATTATTGTTCTTTATGCTGTAATGCTATTTCGCAATGTTGATGCGTTAATCGCGACCGCAATCTGTGTTGGACTGGGCTATTTGTGGAATCTAAGCAGCCCAATTGACATCGGAAACTCTATGGCTAATGCGTTAGGCTCATTCATGGCCTTAGTTGGTTTTATTATCATGCTGGGTCATGGCTTAGGTGAGATCTTAACGCATACTCAGGTCAGTCATACCTTGGTGCACCAAGTTGTTTATGGGATTGGGATTAATACTCAGCGACGCGCTAAAATTGGCATTGTACTTTCATCTTTTATCATTGTAGGTTTGCTTGGCACTTTGGCAGGAGGGTTAGCTATTTTAGCTCCCAGTTTACGCCCTATTGCAGGTTCTGTTGGACTATCACGCCCCAGTTTGGCTGTGTTAATGCAGGCTTCAGCCGAAGAGGCTTTAATTCTTGGACCTTTTGCTCCTCCAGTCGTGGCGTTACTGGGTGTTACAGGACTAAATTATGTGACGGTGCTTCTTTATGCATCTCTTCCAGTGGCCTTGGTTACTTTAATTACTACGTGGGTGATGGCTAACCGATTACAACGAAAGTATGCGAATGAATCTTGTGAAGATGAGGATACTTCAGAGCCATTTGCGCCCAGTAAACAACAAAAGCGGGCTACTTTGCTCTTCTTAATTTCTTTTATGGCGTGTGTCGTCTATGGTTTATTGGCTCAGGCAAAAACCACCTATGTCATTTTTGTCATGTTATTTCTAGCGCTGATTACGGGATTGGCGAGTCAATTAAGTTTAATCCAAGTTTTTAAATTGTTTGTTGAGGGGATGCAAAAAAGCCTACATCTCTTCTTTTTGTTTATTTTGTTTGATCCTTTTATGGTTTTAATTCATCAGGCGGGAGGATTTATTGCATTAACAGAATTATTAACCCCCTTAATTAATTTAGGGGGCAAACCCATATTATCGATGTTAATTGGATTCACAGGTGCTTTTGGCATGCCGGGTGCTGCGGAAGCAACCATTAAAATGCTGCATCAGCTTTTTTCTCCTAGTGTCCTTCAGATGCAATTGCCCATGATATCGTTCGCTTTGTGCATGATCTTCGCGACCCGTGTGACTAATTATGCCTATCCTGGTGCCAATATGTTTGCTGCGATGGGCTTTGCTGGAAGCGAAAATGTCAAAGCAATGATACAAAACGGACTAACTGTCACTGCGGCACAAGTCTTATTTCTAATTGTATACAGTTTATTCTTATGATTGAGCGTGTTCATAAAGTTAGGTTGGGTCGTGACTCAACCTAACTAATTTTGCGGAGAATGAGAGTAGGTATATTCCTGGTTGCAAGTGACTAGACTACGCCTTGTTGCGTAAAGCAATTGCTATGAATATGTAAGTCCAACCACTGATAATCATATCAATCGCAATAAACAATCCGATGACCCATAATCCACTCATTGGCCAGTGTGATAAAATCATGATACCAAGTATTAAAGTGCATATCCCCGCAAATAAGATCCAACCCCACCCCTTGGTGTGCCGTAAGGATATGGACATGCTAATGCGAACAATACCGATAACGATAAGCGTCCATGCGAGTAATGCAGTAATGATAGTTGACGCTAATAAAGGATCATATAAGACGATGCCGGCGCCAATAAGGTAGAGTATTGCAATGAGAATTTGCCAAACCGTACCTTTCCATTCTTTATGTTTAAACGCATCAGCAAAGTGCGACAATCCTGAAATCATGAGTAATGCAGCGAAAAAATACATGCTGACTATGGTTAAGAAGATATCCATTCCTAAACCAATAACACCCAAGACCAAGAGCAGAATTCCAAAACCTAAAAACCATCCTCTATGTTGCTGCATGATTTTTGTGTCGGGATGAAGTGCACTGTTAGTTACATTTTCCATATCAGTTCCTTTTGATCTATGTAACTTTAAATATAGCCTATTATTAATAACTGAATGATTATTTTGTTACCTTTTCCTGTTTAACTACTATCCAACACCATCTAATACCTTTTCTATAGTTGGAAGAATAGATCATAAAATGGAGTTTATTGTAAAGTTACATTAAATGCTGTCGATCGTTTTGAAGGCGAACGTATTTTACTGGATATTCTTAAAAAAAATGGAACATCTAGACCGTAAAATGTAGACAGTTCGAGACGTGGAATTGAAAAGGGGATAAATGTAAGATGAGATTAGTTCTATAATTGAAAGATAACTACGACGAAAAAAAGTAGATATGAACACTCTTCATAAACGACTGATTCGATCTTCAACTGTAGGGACGCTTGTCATACTGGCACTCCTTTTTATTCCTGCGGGCACCCTGGACTATTGGCAAGGCTGGATTTATATGGTGGTGACTGGTATTGAATCCGCTGCATACAGTGTATATCTAGCAAAACATGATCCTGCTCTTCTTAAGCGTCGTACCGAAGTAGGCATATCGTATGAAAAGGAACCCGCTCAGAAAATCATTATCTTTTCTCTTTATGTTACCTGTCTTGTACTTGTCGTTCTGCCACCACTTGATGTACGTTTTGGCTGGTCGTTAGTACCTTGGTATATTTCGATCCTGGGTGACATGTTGGTTGCATTTTCATTCTACGTTTTCTATCTTGTATCGAAAGTAAATACCTATGCCGCCGCCAATATTCGCGTTGAAGAGGGGCAAAAAGTAATTACGGCGGGTCTGTATGGAGTCGTCCGTCACCCGATGTATTTTGGTGCTATTTTTCTTTTTATCGGCACACCGCTTGCGCTTGGATCATGGTGGACACTGCTGTTGGTTCCCGTCTTCTTATCCATTCTAATTGCCCGTATCCTGAATGAAGAAAAAATACTCGCCCGGGATTTGCCCGGATATAGGGAGTACCAAAAATAAGTCACAACTCGGCTTATCCCATTCATTTGGTAACTGCTATGATTCGCAAAACAATAAATAGTCAATTCTCTGCTGTTGCTGTGATTATGAGTTGTCATTGCGAGGTGCATAAGAGTAATTTGCAAACAATCAGTTGATACGTACTATAATTTAATTTCAGGAGGTAAGATTATGGAAGTTGACCTTTTAGATGATTATAAAGATATTCTTTCCCGACATGGGTATGATGAGAATGATTTCGATTTGACTGAGAAAGATGAAACTGATTATGCTCAAGATCCTTATCTCATCATTGGAAAAGTTAGCATTCGATGTAAAGCCACAGATATAACAAAAACGTACAATACCGGTTATGCAACTATTTGGCCAACTGATTTTGAAGATGATTTAAGAAATGGGTATTTCAACGATACAATTTAGGCTTAGATTATTGTGACGCTTCGGTTGCAACCTGGCTGCGAACAACCAGGCTACATTTCCGTTTTAGATGCAGTTTTCTGAGTTTTATCCACGCTTTGGTAGTGCTATAAATAATGAGCCTGAGTGATTTAGTTGATTTGCTTCCACACCAGCTTGATCTCCCTCCCCCTTATAGACGTCCACATGAGCTCCCATAATAGCGCCACCGGTGTCTTGAGCGACACACCATGAAGTCGATTTTTTGCAATTATAGATAAAACTCATTCCAACAGGGATTACCTTGTGATCTGTTGCACATGAAGCATGTGGCGTAAGAGAAATATTTTCTGAACCATAAGGGCCACCATCTTCTTTAGCAAAAAATACATAGCTTTGATCGCGATTTCGCAAGTCGGCGGCTTTATCACGGTTAAGAGGGTTATCCAAATATTGGCGAATTAGCTTTTCTGATGCAGCACTTTGTCTAATTGCTTTAGACACATTGCAGCGCAACTTTGCTTCATCATGACATTTAGGATCTTTAGCACAACGTTCTATTGTATCCAGGTTGCCGCCGCAGGTTGGGTCTTGTGCGCATTGGACTATGCGACCTAGCATAGTACGGGGCCTGCCGTTGGCGCCATCGTAATTGATATGGAATAATTTGCCATCAAGAATTAATGAGCCAGAGCCTTCAAGCATTAAAAATGCTGGGTCATTTGGATCTTTAACGTAGCCAATTATATATTTTGGATTTAAAGCTCCATGCTCAATCTCTTCTCTGTCCGGCACTACAGAGTATGTGCCATCGGCGTTTTTCAGACAAAATCCACGTGCCATTTTAGTCAGTGGGTCGACTCCGCAAAGAGGTGCTTTCAAATTAAATTTTTTGCATTCTGAAGCTACATTTACAACACCTGGATTACTGTACATAGGATATAAAAATCCGTCGCCACGTTTAGTGCGCGCTTCAACAGGGGCTGGTGCATAATAGGCAGTAAATTGAAATTCACCCTTTTTAAATCCGGCATGATTTTCAGGCCATCCTTCGCTTTTATACCAGTCAAATTCAGTTTTGATGCTTGATAAATATTTTTGAAAATCACCACGGGCAGCTTTAGCAAGAGCGAGCATTTTTTTGTTGATATTATGGCACCATTCCTGGCGTTTGAATTTATGACCCGCGATAGTCATGGTCTGAAATTCACCGCGGCTTTTATTGCAGTTTTCAATCTGATTATTTAATGCTTTAATCACTTCATCCATATTACCCACAGGGTTAGCTAACGGTAGCTCTGATGCCGAAATTTTATGAAATTTAAAGCGCAACACACCGGGTTCTTTAGCAGCCATTTTCTGTCTTGTGGTAAAGTCCGCGAGTCTTCTAACATCTAAGCAGCGCTGAATCGGATCAGCAGGAAGGGTTGCTTGAGCGATGATGCTAAAAGTCATTAGTGCAATTATTAACGCTGATTGAAACATTGGTATCCTTTACCAGCCATTATTATGTAACAAGATTATATAGGACTATTGACTCGTCATCAAAGATGATGAACATAGATGAGATGCAGAAGTGAATCAATCCAAGTGTAGCCTGGTTAGAGCATTGGTAAAAATGCGATTAAATTGTTATAATTGAGCCAACTTGAGTTAAATTTAAACCAATCCCTCA
Organism: Legionella qingyii; assembly: GCF_003990155.1. NCBI lineage: Bacteria > Pseudomonadati > Pseudomonadota > Gammaproteobacteria > Legionellales > Legionellaceae > Legionella > Legionella qingyii. The sequence goes on along the minus strand of NZ_RZGX01000017.1, from coordinate 54,518 downwards.
TCATTTTTATCGTCAAAGGTTGATGTATGCGCCATCAAGATATTACCGACATGCTTAAAAATACAACGAAACAAAGCGGTTTCTTTTCGAGTGAACTTACTACCTGGACTTGCGTCGAAATTTTTTCAAATCAGGAATGAACGATACTTTGGTTAAGGATTTTTCTGGACTGAAACTGGGCATTGAAATTTGTTATGATAGCATGCAAAGTGCTTTATCTCATTTTGTTAATGACAACAATATGTCCTTAGATGTACAGCTGATTATCGCTGATGGCGCTGAAAAACCTACTTTAGTGACTCGGCCAGGGACACTTTTTATTAAGGTTGAGAAACAGGCAAACCAAACGGTGATTGGTATGATAACTAATACTTCTAATGCTACTTTTGATATACAACCGGCCATCTTCTTAGGCTGCGTTGAAGAAAACGATCTCATGTGTTTTAAATTTAGGTGAAGCTTAGCCTGCAACCTGGAGTACCAGATTATTGCCATAAAGGTTGAGGCAAGATGCTTGAACGCTTGAGCATTTAGTTGATTAAATAATCTCAGTATAAAGACAATATCTGAACTATAATTTGATTTAAAGTTAATTAATTTGGTTTTTTATGAAGTTGCCAAAGGCCATTGTTCCTTATTCAAATAAGGATGCTGCTCTTCTTGCGAATAAATATGCAAGAGAATTTATAATAGAGGGCGGAACTCAACTTATCAATAATACTTATCCTATTGATAAGAAAAAAAGTCTTAGTGATGCAGTAAAAGATGTAAGAGAACAATCTCAAAAAACCGTAAACTCATGGTTAGAGTTTGACTATTATATTTACGAATTTTATCAATCGGTTGAATGCAGTAAGAAATATTCAATTGGAAATTGTAATGAGCTCTCGGAATTAGCTTTGGATTATATTGCTCATTATGCTCCTCATGTAAACGCGGAAGTTTTTCAATTAATGGGCGGAAATCATGTGGTACTTGTAGTTGGAAGACAAAAAGGGAGTGATCCGCGTAAACCAGAGACTTGGGGTAAAGATGCTTATATTTGCGATCCTTGGTCCGATGATGTATATCCTGCCTCCGAATATCTGGCTCGAACTAAAAATTACTATCAGACCTATGACGAGGTTTTAGATACATATACTAATCATGTAGAAGATTTTAATCCTTCCAAACATACTTTTGGCCTGATTCGAAATTATAATACCGACTACATCAGAAAATATAATACTCAAGAACACATTATGGAGGTTTTTGATCTTTTTCAAAAAAAACAGCAAATGATTGTTGAGGCAGCAGTAAATTTAGAGAGGGCTCTTATTACAATACGCAATAAACTAGAAGAAAAATATGGCGAAAGTAATGAAAAATATCAGATTATCCAAAACAAAATAAACCAGATAAAGAGCGCCACGGAACAACTCACTAGAGATTTTATAACGCCAATTGACGAATCAAGTAATTATTATGAAACCATATCTCAATTAGATAAGACTCTACGACAATCAATTAAGACTTATATTAAAGCAGCGGAACTCTCAAAAGAAGAAGCAATTACTTTAGCTAAACCTGTTGCAAAGACCGGACGACATAAATTTTTTCATTCAAAATACGATGTGGTATCAAAAATTAATGATGCGTTAGAGGAGTCTAGTGATATGTTAAAAAATGTTACCGGAAAGAAGTAACTAATATAAAATCCAAGCTGAATATGAGCGAAACAAATCAGCAAAAATACCTTCTGAGAGCTTTGCTTTTTTAAGTTTGAAGAGTATTTAAGTAAAAGGCAATTAGTTAATATGGAAAATTATGATGCTTGCATGTATATTCCCCCCCAAATCCTAGTTTAGGTTAAGGATTTCCTTTGATTCAAGGATATAGTTTGGTTGCACTATTTTCCTGGAAGAAATGAGTGCAACATTATAAAATGTAGTGATGTCAGTCGCCGAATTCTGTGAGCAAAAATGATTTCAATGTTTGCAATCCCCAATTGTGATACTGTAAAAAAAGCACGAACGTTCCTGGAGAAAAATAACATTGATTATGAGTTTATCGATTTCAAAAAAAATCCCCCGAAAGCAGCACAAATAAAAGCATGGGCTGATTACTTGGGCGAACTTCCCATCAATAAAAAAGGAACGACGTACCGAAAATATAAAGACCATTATGAAGCATTGAGTATGTCGGAAAAAATAGATTTTATTATCGAAAATGCATCGCTCATTAAGAGACCTGTTTTAGTCGAAAATGGCAAAACAATTGCCTTGGGTTTTAATGAAGAACAATATAATGAATTATTTACGAATTCCTGAGGTATGATTCCAATCTGTCCTTAAAAAGATAATTAATGAAAGTAAGGCGCAAAATAATTCCGGATTTTGACGGCTAAAAATCACTGGGAAATCCTGGTTGCGAGCTACACGTACTGCACCTAATTAAAGTCCTAATAGAGAGCCAATAGTGTCCATAATCAATTAAGATGCTCGTTGATTTCTAAAAATGTACCTTGTTTTTTGTCAGAGATTTCTCTTTACGAATTTATTCATCTGAAAAATAAGTATTATATAATTTTATGTATGTATTATCTTTTTCTATTGCTTTTAATACATCATTAATACGATCGATTAATGCTTGATTCTTGGGTGATGCCAGAATTACTATGCCATCTCCAACTTCATCTACATCGCCTAATGGCCTAAATTGATTACCCCCTTCATGAGTCCAATAATTTACTGATGAGCGATTGAGAAAGGCAGCCGATATGGTTTTATTGTGTATATCTGCCAAGACATCTTCAACATCTTCATAGAGTTTAATTTGAAATAGTTTTGGATAATGTTCTAGTAAATATTCATAAAACACCCCCCCATTGAGCGGGTTTTGCAAAATACCGACAGTTTTTCCTTGTAATCCGTTAATTGAATCAATTTGACTATTTTTCAAAACGAGAAACTGCCCCTTACTTAACATATAAGGCAAGCTGAAAATGAAATTAGTTTTTAGGTCATAAGATATCGGAATACCTCCCATTGCCAAGTCAACTTTACCCTCTTGTAGTTTTTTGTAGAGCTCATTTATTCCCATTGGAATAAAGTTACATTGTTCTTTTAAGCGCTGGCATAGCAATTGTGCCAAATCAATATCAAATCCATTTTTTGGAGAGAAAATGTAAGGTGGTTTAAATATAAGAGTTCCAATATTAATAGTGGCATAACCCATTGAAGAGATAAGAAGACCGAGCGCCATTAAAAAGGTTTTAATTGGCATTATTTTAACTCCTTTTAATAATTCACAGATCCATCCTTATATTTAAATATAATACCTAGAATATATAATAGTTAAAAAATATAAATATTTGTTTCAGGAAGGATTTTTCTTTTATCTATTCATCGTGGGTTTGTACACCTTTTTAGCCCGTTCATGGGACCAGCTATCGTGACCCCATTTGAGTTGATTTTAACACCGAGTACGTGTTGTTGACTGGGTGAGGGCGCAAGTCGTAACCCGGGTTATGCTGCATTTTACTCACCTTTATTTTCTTAAAGAGCCGCTGTGGCACTATAAGTGTGTGAATGAGGCGCAATTAGATAAGAAATGGCCTGCTTATCTAAGCTGTGATCTCTATTATAATTATAATCAACGTCCGGTCTTGCCAATGATTGAGTTAGTGACATTTTTAACTCGTTGTGTAAATGCTCAAATAGATGCTTATCAAATGTTAATAAATTTGTTACGTGCAGCTCCAGTACCAAAGCAACCCAAGGAGTAGCATGTGGAATAATTGCTTTTAAGATTTTTTGCAGTCTTTCCTTTTCGATGGGGCTATCTTTCTTAATCTGAGCGATGATTATTGCAAAATCTGCATGTCGTTCAAGTGGGGCATGGCAAATAATCGTTGCAAATTGTTCTGGAGATAGAACCCGGGCGGCCATTTCACAAAATGGTTCTTGAGTATTTCTAAAAATTTCCCAAAATTTATTTTCTTTCAGAGCACTTTCTAATTGCGATTTAGTTATATTCTCTAAAATAATCTTTAGCCTATTTTCTCTACAATCTATATTTGATTTACTGTTTAATGTTTTCGCATCGAGTAACCAAATGTGGTTTAGCAGATGTGTATATCTTGCTGCAGATGCGGCTTGTTCTACAAGCATTTTAATTCGATAATCGGGCAAGCTATCTAAATCTGCAATTATTCTTTCTGCATTTAACATAAATGTTGGGGCATTTAAATCGCGTATGAATGCATCAAAAGCCTCATCACTCCAATTCTTTCTTTGAACAGCGCTGCTCGCGTAGACTGGCTTGGTAGCCGTCGGCACTGGAGCCCATTTTCTTGCAGGATGGGGTGTTGGTATGCTATGCGATGTGTTTGATTGCGAGGCTTCATGCTGTTTTTCATGCGTTTGAAAATTAACTTGAATGTAATGGTCGACCAATTTTGTCAGTTCGAGCTTAAAGGATGGTGGATGCGCCATATGGCTTATCTGATCGATGAGCGACATTCTGATGCTCCCTGTAGCATAAGGCATAATTGAAACAAGTTTACCTAATAAGTATGGGCCGGGTTTGAGTTTCTTGATCATTGAGTTTAGCGTTTCATGCCGTGTGCTATTGGCTGCAAACAACTCCAATTGCTTACGCGTGAATGTATTCACTGCACTATCAGCAAAGGCGTCCTTATTTAATACGTTTAAGAAGTCGGGTGAGTCAAACGATGCTTTTAATTGTTCCTCAGAAAGAGCTTCGAGCATTATTGCAAATTTGCTTGCTTTATTTTCTCTTTTTGAGACTTCAAATTCAAATCCGTTAAATTGACGCCATAAATAATCCAGTTCAGTTGAACCAAACTTGCCGTTTTTTTTGTTGGCACTGAGTTTACTTACAAATAATTTAATGTCCTTGTTGCTCATCTGTTCCAAGCGATCCCAGAAATCATTTTTTGCAGAGGCTGGATTTTTGATTAAGGTAACTAGTGTTTCGATATAGAGTTCTTTTACTTTAGAGGAATCATCTTCTCTTTTAATTGGAGCTTGTGCCTCATCTTGAGCTATAAATTGATTAACTTTAACTAGGAATAGCTGAATTTTCGCAGAATCATTGGCCTCATGGGATGAAGTAGCTTGAGGTATCCCTGCTTTTATTTTTAACTCGGTTCGGGAAAAAAAGCGATCGGAAACAGTGCTTGGTTTGAGCGTTGGACTCGTGTCTTTGGTTTCTTCCGTGGCTTTTGAGATGACAATTGGAGCGTTATCCTCGACATGTAATTCAGTGGGTTTGCTTTTTACCAACGGTTTCTTTTGTTCGCCAGACTCTAGAACATTGGGTCTGAAACGTACTAATTCTATTCCGAGAAGAATTATATTTATAGAACCAAAGGAGGCTATTCTTATTCCTTCAAAACCTGATTCCAGTGGGTCTTTTCTATCAATAATTCCCTTTAACAAGCCGAAAATTCCTCCTAAAAGAGAAATGGGGGAGGTTAATATGAATCCGAAGATACCAAGCAAAATAAGCAAGAGACCGCCGATACGCTTTAAATAATAAGATATTACGGATTCGTTTAAAAAGTTAAGGAGCATATTTTAATTCCAATATTTGAAAGTTTAGGTGCCAAACTTAAACCGTTTGAGTTCATCTCTCACACGATGCGTTGCTTTTCGTCCTTCATAAATGGTTGCTTGGGGTCGATCGAATTTCCATCAAACCAATATGATGAATCTTAGGTGTAATCAGGACATAATTTCTAAGTCATTCAACGATGTGTATCGTTTGATATGAACATATAAGGTCTTCTCATTTCAATAGCCAGAATCTTTTGTCATTACTGAAAATGTAATTATGCTAGCGTCCACTCTTGGTCAAATTTTTTAATATCCAACGAAAAAAATCCCGAACAACTTGTCTAACAAGAGTATTCTTACTGATTGTTACCAATATAGAAGATTCTGAGCTTGCTGTTTTCTCTTGCCCAGGTGCAGATGAGGAATCCATAGCTGGGTTTTGTTTCTTTTCTGCCAGCATTTCTGATGCCGAATGCGGATTTTCTGCACGAGCATAGCGTTGATACAAATGAGATTTGCTTAGTATGTGCTGTGCTTCATCCTCAGTCAAGACACCCATTCTTGATTCTGGTGGTCGAATCAAACATTGAATTAGTGGGGTTGGCTGTCCTTCTGCATCAAGGGCACTTAAAAGCGCCTCACCAATACCCAGTGTAGTTAACATGTTCTCTGTATCATAATGAGTTGATGGCGGAAAGTTTTGGGCAACTAATTTCATTGCTTGCCGATCTTTTGCTGTAAATGCTCGTAGTGCATGTTGAATTTTTAATCCGAGCTGCCCCAAAACAGCCTCCGGGATATCGTTTGGAGTTTGAGTGCAAAAAATTAAGCCGACACCTTTAGAGCGAATTAATTTAACAATCGTGTCTAATGTATTTAATAAGGCTTTACTGGCATTTTTGAAAATAAGGTGCGCCTCATCAATAAATAAAACTAATTTGGGCTTATCAGGATCACCCAACTCGGGTAGTTGACGGTAAATATCAGTAAGTAATTTGAGCATAAATGTTGAAAACAGTTGTGGCCGATCTTGCATGTCCATTAAACGAACAATGGAGATAATTCCCTGGCCATTTTCGTCGCATTGTAATAAATCATCAATTTTAAACGCGGGTTCACCAAAGAAATCTGCGCCACCTTGGGATTCTAATTCAACAATTTTACGCATAATGGAGCCTATAGAGGCTGTAGCGACACTACCATAGCGAGATTCTATTTCTGAATTACCTTCTTTACTTTGTACATATTGCAATAAGGCTTTAAAATCTTGCAGATCAATAAGTGGCATGCCATTGTCTTTAGCATATTCAAAAAGAATAGTGACAACTCCCGCCTGGGTTTCATTGATTCCTAACATCCTTGAAAAAAGTAGTGCACCAAAATCAGAAACAATTGCACGTAAAGGAATTCCAGAGACCCTGCTTAGGGTAAATAATTCTACGGGATATCCGCGTGGATTAAACGATAATTGAAGCGATTTGCATCGTTTATCAATACCTGAATTGACCTCGCCTGGCATTGCCAAACCGGAAATATCCCCTTTAATATCCATGACCAGACAAGGAACCCCAGCCAAAGACAATTGCTCAGAAAGCACTTGCATGGTTTTGGTTTTCCCACTACCTGTAGCTCCAGCAATTAATCCATGGCGATTAAATGATTTGAGTACGAGATTAACGGGGGTATCTTTTAATAATTTATCTTGAACAAGAATACCTCCCATTTGTAAGGATGCGATACTTTTAGGTGTTTGATAAGGAGTGCTGAGATCGTCATACATAAAAACATCCTTGTTGCAGTTTCATATGAATTAATTATATGCATTAATTTAGATTATTGTTGGATCCAGGAGCAATCTTCATTTAGGGGGCAAATGAACACAATTAAAATGCACGGTAAATGAGTTTTAGGATAAGCTTTTAATAACTTCCCCTGTATATCTATATTTTATGTTAGATATTTCATTTTCTATTGTTAAATTAACTTTATAGATCGCATCATTAATTGCCTCTGTCATCAGCCCACATGTTTTTGTTTTATTATCCAATTCTGAATAGGCGGGATCCAAGGAAAGTTCTATAATTTGGTGAGTACCATTCACCTTTGCTTTAGCAAGTCCATTACTGGAAGAGCCTTCAACAACCAATGACTCTAATTCCTCCAATTTTGCGGCGATTTCTGCTTCCATCTGGATTCCTTTGGCCCTAATTACTTTCAAAGTACCGGCTCCAAGGCTTTTCAACATATCCTCATCGACTGTAAACATATTTGCGGATTTCATTATTCTACCTCCTATATAGGTATGCTTAATGTGTTAAATCAAAATTTATGCGAAGTTCTTTATAACTTGGGTCCTTCTGCGTTTGCGGGAATGTTTGTTTTTCCCAGCCCGTATTGTTCTAATACTTGAGGTACTGCAGTAGTCAACTGTTCTAATACCACTGAATTATTGCTAACACCTCGAGCAAAATTATCGAATGCTCGTACTGAAATTAGACCAATAATCGCCTGCATGGATTCTTTTGTATCTTCTGTTTTTGAACCTCGTTCAGCGATGACTTTGATGAGTTCCCCGCCGGCATAGATCGAGGCTGAATAGCAATTGGAGCGAAAAAGATTACACGATTGCTCATCACAAATCGCTTTATTTGTCCTCGCTATGACCTCTTTTATTTCCTGCCCCCGAATTACCACAAATTCTGAATGAGCAACATCCTCTTTATTAATTTTTCTTAATGCGATAGATGAGTGAAAAAAAGGAGATTTTTGTGTGATATCTGCAAAACCCTGTTTACGTGCAAAACCCACTTCAAACAGTTCATCATCGTTAATCGTATCTAAGTCATCACTGAGCATCTTTTCTGGTTGAACACGTACTTTGGGCGTTTGCCCTTTTTTTGCAAACATTTCTACTACAAAATCACTGCCAGCAAACAAATCAAAATGTTTCTCGTTATCTAGCTGGGTTCCTAATGACTTAAACCAGATAGAGCTCGAATGTATTTTGTGCTGTAGATGCTCCTTGGGGGTTTTTTCAGTATCTCGAACGTAACCGGGACTTTGCCTACCTAATATGAGCCAATTTTTTTGATCTGCATCGACAATATCAGAAGTATCATTGATCATAGTTTGCAATGCCGTCATGTCTTCCTGTAATTGTTTATACTTGTATGCATCATATGCAAGAAAAAGAGTACCAGCTCCAGCTGAGCCGATTAATTTGCCAGAATGTCGACTTATTAGTCCAAACATAATTATCTCCGCAATAATCCATTTTTAATGATGCTTTGTATTATTATAGATCACCATGGAATTTAATTTTGCATTGCGTGCTGTTGACGATAACTGATTACTGTGTTAAAGATACTAAATAAAGTACACTCTGTGTTGAATTGGCATTAAATGGAGTTGGAATTATGCGTGCAAAGTTAGCAAAGATAATAAGTCCTCAAGAATATACGAAGAATGGATCTGCATGGAGCCGGTATGCTATGTTTCAGATGAGAAATAAATCTCCAAAATTATTGACTAAAGATGAAGGGGCTCATGCAGAAAAAACAATTTCATTACGCCCTGAATCCATAGAGCCCGATAAAATGCGCTCATTGGATGATTCATCTAAAGGCGATACCTTTGAATTAATGTTTGCGACCAAACCCGGGCTACCGCTTCCTTACATGCCGATCAGCCATTCTGCTATTGCTTTAAAAAACAGTAAGGATGGTTCTTTTTCTATATATGGACGCCAAAGTCCGTGGGATTTCTCACAGTGGTTGCGAAATGGAGTAACATTTCATACCCAAAAAGATAATGAAAAAAAATACTTAAGTAAGGGATATAACTTTGTTGGCTATCCAACAGGAGTTTCTTTTAGCCAGCAAGAAATTAATAAATTTCTTGATTCTGCAGATCAACTCATTAATCAACAACAGATGTGCAACATGTATCGCTCCAATTGCTACTCTTACTCAACTACAGCATTAAGCTTTGCTATTGAAGCGTTATTGGAACGTCCTCATTTTGATGCCAAATCTATCAGTCGCATCATCGATGTTTTAGAAGAACATCCCTTGCAAGATCATTTTTCTATTGGCGTTCGGAATAATCCGGTTGTTGTTGATAAGCTCACATCGGTTCTTTCTGCGGTTCAAAAGAAAACGGCTTCTTTACAAGCTCCTTCACAAGCCGACAAGCAATTGCATGATAAGGCTGATCTTTTATATACGAAACTTAAAAATAGCAGTCAGGATGAGAGCAAATTGACGATGGGTTAATAGGTAAGTTCATTATTATTTTTGATAGAGTTTTAATCCTTTAAACCTGAGCGAATGTAGGATAGGAAACGATGCCGAACGCCGGATAGCTACATATAAAGATGACTTTTTGATTTTGGCAAATCGTTTATTGCATCAATCTAAATAATCTTATTCTAGGTTTTCTGAGCACCGATAATATTCCAATACTAAGGATAAAATTAATTATAGAAACGCGTCAACTTACGTACTGTTCGATAAGCAACTCTGAATAATGTATGAACTTTTCCTGTTTTTATTAGTTGTTTTCCCGAGATTAACTCCTCCAAGGCCTCTTCAGGAGCAACTCGTGTTCCTTTATCCCAACTAATGTACATTGGATAAAGCAATAAAGCCCCGGCAATTAATTCGTCTAGCTTTAGTTTTCGAGTGCGTCGAGGCGTACTCATCATGTCTGTTGTTAATCCCCAGCCTGCATAAAAGGGCAATCCATAACATGTAACGGCTTTACCTCTAAGAAGCGCTTCAAATCCAGCCAAGGAGGTCATGACATGTACTTCATCGATGTATTTTAATAGATGTTCTATCGATACATCATCAAGATATTCGTCACAATATTGATGCGTTTTATGCTCATCAATTCCTTTTGCTCGCAGACCCGCAACAATGTCTGGATGGGGTTTATATATTATCCATGCGTCAGGATTCTTTGCACGTACGGCTCGAAGCAATTCTATATTTGTTTTAATAACTCCAGTTCCAAATGCAATTGAAGCATCTGTTTCAACTTGGCCTGGAACCAGAATGATACGTTTTTCATTAGCAGGTGGTTTCCATGCTTGTCCCTTTAGATTATATTTTGTTACCCCATGTGCGACTATACGTTGATGAAAAGAAGCTGCGCGTTCCAATAATGGCTCTGTGAACGTGGAGTATTGTAAAATATTTTCTAAATCAGAGGTTTTGGTTCCATTATAATAGATTCCTTGGGTATCAATAACCCACGATAAAGGGCGTGTCAGAGCGGCACCTAGGCCAACCGAGCGTAGAAAGCCATCTTCCAGTCGAGCAACTGAAACATCCCCTCGTAGCTTAGGTGGAGTTGGGCGCGACCCCCAAAGCAAAAGGACGCTCCCAGGTTTAATGGAGCGTGTTCTCCGAACAAAGCGGACGGTATGAGCTGCTAGAAATCGTCGAATAATTGGTCTTTTCCAATATGGCATGCGCCAAGCATAAATCATTGAATGAGTGAGATTTTGCCTGCTGCTATGGATGTCCTTGGGACCCGTAGAAATAGCAAAAGCGGAACAATTATTAGGTATAGAGGGTACGATGTTCTGGTTCGCAATAGATTGTATAAGATGTTCTGAAATCAAAAAATGCTTCCTCCAGCTTGGTGCTTTATAGTCAGTTAATCGTTTTTTTTGTGCTTGTCTTAACCTGCTGTCTGGTTGTGCATAATTCGTAATGATGTTTATCCATTGCACAGTATCTAGGGGGTCAACATACTCGGGAATATTGTCGCCAATCTCTACTAGAGCAGGTGTTGTGCTGGCAATAACCGGAACACCGGCATTTAAAGCTTCAATCAATGGTAAGCCATATCCTTCAACAAATGAAGGAAATAAGAGCGCTTGAGCATGTTGCAAGCAAGACGATAACTCCTCATCGGAACATCGATTCCATTCAAAGACAAAGCCACGCAGTTTTGAGCAACGATCGAGCATACGAGTAATATGCTCACACTCCCATCCTCTCCGTCCAATAATAATCAGTTTGGGTGCCTTACTACCCAGTTGTTTAATTAAGTTTTGCCATACATAAAGTAACATAATATGATTTTTACGGGGTTCAATCGTACCAATCACAACAAAATAGGGTGAATCCATCGTTCGAGAATACAAACGTGATTGTGGCAAATCCACTCCAAGTGGCGCGATGCATACGGCAGGCAATTTTTTTTCCAGGGAGAGCGCAAACTTAAATAAAGCATTATATGTATCTTTAGAGTTTACAATAATGCCTTTCCCCAAGGTCAGTGCATGAATCATTCGTCGAGTATGTTTTTCCTTTTCACCTGCGCGGCAATACTCAGGATGGCTTATTGGAATTAAATCATGAATGAAAAAAATAGGCGTCAATCGTATTCTTTTAATCTCTTCGGCATAACGGGTTCGTTCTAAATCGCTATGTCCTAAAAGAAGTAAAATGCCATCATGTTTTTTCTCAAGAGAATGATGAATTGCAACTCGAGTAATAAAGGCATACAGGCTAATACGACTTAAATTGCCAGCTAACAACGAATGGAAAAGATATTTTGATTGTTGTTCAGATAAAATCCAAAGTCGCCCAAAATAATAAATAACTCCACGAGCAGAATCCTGATAATGTTTTAAATAGGCCAGCATCACCCGATCAATTCCAGTTGGTTTTAGTTGTTGAAGCTGTCTTCGAATTAAACGAGTAACGTCAATATAAAGCGAATAAGACATGTGTTTTAACCATACTAGATAATTCCAGCTTGCAAATGGTGAATGGAAATAACACCTAATGGATCAATTAAGGCTAAAGAAATAAGAGATTGCTTAATGAGGAAATTGCTTGTGCTTTGATTGCAATGACATCCAATGCCAATTGAGCAATGTGATCCATTGGTGCTGCTCTGTATCCTGCAATTAATGGCATTTATATCATGAACGAATATCAAGAGGAAGATTCCGCGATGCAATATTTATGATTAGGTTTCGTTAAGTTTATTCCAGAGTATGAGTTAGGTTCAGGTCATGTTTTAGTTGTTATTACTTGAGTTTTTTCTGTATATTACGTGCTTGTATTAGGGAAAACCAAATATGTATAAGAACAGTTGTAACTCTATTTTTCAAGGTAAGAACATATTATTACTTCAAGGACCAGTAGGACCTTTTTTTGCTCATTTGGCCGCAAGCTTGAAAGCTCAAGGAGCCCGAGTATATAAAATTAATTTCAATGCTGGTGATTGCTTTTTTTTCTTGTTTGGAGCAGTGACCTATAGGCAAAGTATCGAAGAATGGCCTTTATGGCTGGAAGATTTTTTACAACGTTTTGATATCGATATTATTTTTCAATATGGAGATTGTCGCCCTATTCATCGTATCGCGACAGAAATCGCTGCACGACACGGGATAGAAGTAGCAGTTTTTGAAGAGGGTTATATTAGACCTAATTTTGTTACTTTGGAGTATATGGGGGTGAATGCAAACTCTCATGCGATTACCCATTTTCATCCAACTGAGGAGCAATACCAAGAGTTTCAATATCAGGAACAACAAATAGGACGCGCATATTGGCAGATGGTCTGGTATGGCTTCTGCTATTTTACTGTAGGGGGGATAGGAAAGTTTCTTTTTAAAAATAATGTTCACCATAGACCACTTACAATTTTAGAGGCGGGGGTGTGGCTGCGTTCTGCGTGGAGAAAGTATTGGTATAAATGGCGAGAAGCGGATATTGAACAACAGTTATTGGGGGTATTACGTAAGCGCTATTTTTTAGTTCCGTTGCAAGTGTTTTCTGATTACCAGGTAACCGCTCACTCGGGGTTCAAAGAAGTTGAACAATTTATAGAGCTTATCATCGATTCTTTTGCCCAGGGATCAATGAACGATACCTTTCTCGTATTTAAACATCATCCTATGGACAGAGGATATGTAAATTACACCGATGTAATCAGGCGTTTGGCAATTAAAGCACAAATAAAAGAACGAGTGATGTACATTCATGATCAGCACTTACCTTCATTACTCGAGAATGCACTTGGAGTCGTAGTTATTAATAGTTCAGTTGGCATTTCTGCGTTACACCATAATGTACCTACCTTTGTGTGTGGTGATTGTTTTTACAATATTCCAGGGCTTACCTATCAAGGTACACTTGATGATTTTTGGATATCAGCATCGCATACGGCTGTGGATCGCGATTTATACAAAAAATTTCTTAATTTTATAATTACCAAAACCCAATTAAATGGCAGCTTTTATAAAAAGTTTAAAAAGGAGACATCATTTGCTGGATTGATTGTTCAAAAATATAATGCATTTTTTTTAAAAGTTGATAATAAGCAGAGCTAGTTTGGCTTGCATTTAATTGGCCTGTCATTGTTATTTTTAGCCAAGGACAGTAGAATGTCCCAATTATAATTTAAACAGTTTTTATCTGGAATCGAGCCTAACTAAAAGGAGTTAGTTTGAAGCAATTTAATCGATTATTATCTGTCAATGCATTACCCTGGAAATCATCTATTCAAAGCGCTTCTCTTTTTTTAACCAAAATAAATAAGTTATTCGTACTCACAGTCATTATTCCTACGTTATTGGCTATCTTTTATTTTGGCTTCCTTGCTTCAGATGTGTATGTGTCTGAGTCGCGTTTTATTGTGCGCAGAGCAGGGCAACCTCCAGTAAATTCTGGTTTATCTGCTTTATTGGCTTCTACTCCTCTTTCCAAGGCAGAAGATGCTGATTATAGTATTCATGATTATATATTGTCTCGTGATGCGTTGTCTGAACTGAACAAACGACTTAATTTGAAAACTCTTTATAGCGACGGAAATATTGATTTGTTTCATCGTTTTGCATTACTCGGATTGGATTCCAGTTTTGAATCACTTTATCGTTATTATAAAAATCGAATCCATATTGTCATTGATTCTTCCTCTTCCATTTCGACCTTGCAAGTGCGTGCTTTTACTGCCAAGGATGCATATCAAATCAATCAAAATTTGCTGGAATTGGCCGAACAATTTATTAATCGGTTTAATATTCAATCAAGAAAAGATTATGTTGATTTTGCAAAAGCAGAGGTGGATTTGGCGATTCAAAAAGCTAAAGAAGCCAGTCTTGCTTTGTCGGACTATCGAGGTTTGAAAGGTGTTTTTGATCCTAATCGTGAGTCTGCGATGAGGCTTCAGCATGTATCAAAGATGGAGGCCGAATTGATTGCAGCAAAAGGTCAATTAGCGCAAATTCAGAGTTTGGCACCGCATAACCCCCATATTTCTTCGCTGCGCAAAAATATTCAAACGCTACGGTTCTCAATCAATACTGAAAAAAGCAAGGTTACTGGAAATCTGACTTCGCTTACGAATAAATTGCGACGATATGAACGATTGGTTTTAGATAAAAAATTTGCCTATAAACAGCTTGTATTTGCTTTATCCACATTAAAAAAAGCGCAAATCGAAGCACAACGCAAGCAATTATATTTAGAGATGATTGCTCATCCTAATGAGCCTGATAATTCATTTGAACCTTATCGTATCAGGAATATTTTTTCGGTATTCATCTTGGGCCTTATTACTTGGGGAGTTATATCCCTTCTGATTGCAAATGTTAAAGAGCATCTGGAATAAATTTAATTGTTAGGATTATGAGTGTATGCATTGCAGTATTGATAAATATAAGATTAAACCATCTTACTTGGCGTTAGTTGTTCTCTCAATAATCTCTTCGGGTTGTACCATGATGTCGAGTGGGCCTAGTGCAAGAGTAGTCAAGCAAGCAGCTGAACCAGTAAATAGCGATGTTCAGTTGCTTGATATAACCCCGGACATTGCGCATCAATTAGCAATAAACAATAAAAGTTATTTATTTTCTGATGCATTTAAACAGAATCGCTCAAATCGCTATAGTGTGGGGCCTGGAGATGTGCTGGATTTTTCAATCTGGGAAATCCCCCCTGCAACATTGTTTACTACTCCTACAATTGTTGGTCTTTCTGGGAAGACATCAAATCCTATGAACTCATTGCCATCACAAGTGATTTCTCAGGAGGGGACAATCAGTTTTCCTTTTGCCGGCAAGATTCATGTTGCCGGGCTTAATGTACAACAAATTCAGGATAAAATAAGACGAGCATTACAAGGCAAGGCAAATAAACCCCAAGTGTTAGTTCGTCTCGCTAAAAATACTACCTCGGCGGTGACTATTGTAGGGGAGGTTGTTTCGAGTTTGCGCTTGCCATTAACTCCCAGTAAAGAGCGATTGCTGGATGCATTAGCTGCCGCAAAAGGTGTAAAACCCCCAGTGAATAAAACCATGATTCAAGTAACCCGGGGACAGAAAGTATACTCCTTACCA
Source organism: Legionella qingyii (assembly GCF_003990155.1). Lineage (NCBI taxonomy): Bacteria > Pseudomonadati > Pseudomonadota > Gammaproteobacteria > Legionellales > Legionellaceae > Legionella > Legionella qingyii. The sequence continues at coordinate 38,591 of NZ_RZGX01000017.1, read as the reverse complement.
CTGGATATTATCATTCGTGATCCCAAACAAAATATTGTATTGCAGGCTGGCGATGTAATTACCGCCTTATTTCAATCTAAAAGCTTTACTGTATTGGGTGCAACTGGGAAAAGTGAAGAAATTAATTTTGAAGCTCAAGGAATTAATTTAGCTCAAGCTTTAGGACGATCGGGCGGTCTTCAGGATCACCGAGCGGACATTAGTGGGGTGTTCGTTTTTCGTTTTGAACAGGCTTCAGCGATTCATTGGCCACGAAAACCTGGATTTATCACTCCGGATGGAAAAGTACCGGTTATTTATAGGCTGGATTTAAAAAATCCACGTAGTTTTTTTGTGGCTCAAAGTTTCCCGATTAAGGATCATGATATTCTTTATGTATCCAATGCTCCGGTTGCGGAACTGCAAAAATTCCTTGGAGTATTAGCGACAGCTACAGCACCACTGAATCCATTTTTATATGCAACCACCATAGCGGCTTCTTAAAAGAGCAGCCGTTTAAACTTGAGCTGAAATTCTTTGGATTCCAGGAGACGAGCTCGTAATCGCTCAAATGAACCATATGATTTTTTCATTTTTTTCAGCTCATTCGGTTCAGGATCGCGAGCAAGAATGAGGTTAAATGCAAGAGTAATATCCTCTTCCTGGGGCGTAATAGAACGAAGCGTGTCTGAAAACACATCGAACTTATCGTGAAATAATTGATTTTTAAATTCCTCGGAAGAAAATAAGCATTTTCTTAATTTTTCTACGGTGTCACAGGCCGATTGTTGAAATTGGATCGCAAATTCATTTTCGGGCTCGCGTCCGAGTATAAAACGATAAGCAGCAATGACATGCTCTCTGGTTGGGGCATTGATTCGTGTTGATTGATAAAAATCGTATGCATCATTTATTTTATCGAAGGAATAGAGTCGGCCTTTGCTGAGGACAGCTGCTGATTCACAATGTGTTTTTATATAAGTTGGATCATGAGACACAATTACAAGCGCACGGTCTTTTCTTTTTTCAAATAATTCTTCATAACACTTTTTGTGAAATCGGTCATCGCCTACAGCAATCACTTCATCAATTAAGAAACAATCAAACTCCACGGCCATTGAAATGGCGAAACTCAAACGCGCTCGCATTCCAGATGAATAGGATTTAATGGGCTCATGAAAATAGATACCCAGCTCGGCAAAATCATTTACAAATTCGATTTTGTCGATCATGAGTTGTTTCTTAATACCATAAATTCTGCATATAAAACGAAGACAATCGAGTCCTGTTTGATTGTCTTGAAATGCATCACCAAAAGCGAGAGGCCATGAAACACTCATACCCCGGTGTATTTTTCCTGAACTTGGCTGTTCGGCGCCACTAATGAGACGAATCAAGGTCGACTTCCCAGAACCATTGCGTCCTAAAATCCCTATTTTTTGACCTTGGTCAATGGTTAAATTAATCTTATCAAGAACGGTACGTACGCCTTGGCGAATAGGATAAACCTTGCTGAGATTATGGATATGAATCATTCTGAACCTATGCGTCTACTCGCGTCTTTTACCATGGCAAGACTCAATAGACTTAAGACCAAGCAAAAAGAAGACAGATATTGAATTGAATAATGAGTATGAACCGTGGTTCCAAAAAATCCTTCACGCACTAATTCAACGCCATGAATCATCGGCAACCATAAAACAATTTCCTGTGCTTTTTGGGGCAGCCAGTCGACCATGAATGCTGCACCAGACATTGGAAAAAGTAAGTACGCTACGGTATGCCATAATCGTTCAACCGTTTCAAAGTGTTCGCTAATCGCACCAATCATCAATGCCAGGGCAACAGCAAACCACATAAGTAATAACCAACCGAATAAAATTGTTAAAATATTATCCGGGAAATCCATTAACCCCATGCTGATAAATGCTATGGATAAAATCAAAAAGGACATCGTCACGCTACTAATTTCAAGGGTTATGCGTGCTAAAAACAAGTGCAGCACTTTAATGTAACGGTGATGCAACAAACTGCGATTTGAACGTACCGCCATGGTGCATCGAGTTACTGTATTTCGCCACACAAGAACCGATGAATATCCGGTGAGCGCGAAGGCCGTAATGGGTAAACTGGAGCCGTGAGTGAGCCTCGTTAATGTCCATAAAGTAGTTACCCCCAAGGTGAATAACATCGGCTCTACGATGATCCATAGAAAGCCTATATTGTGTCGGCCATAGCGAATTAAGATTTCTCGCATAAGCAGCGCGCCTATTACCCGAGCTTGTATTTTGAGTAAGGAGTCCTTTTCCAGCGACATAAAAAATCCTATTTATTTAATGGCGTTTTCTAAATGATAAATAGAGAAAATCGAATTGGGATAGAGTCTTTATCTTTGAGCTAGAACAATTGTTATTTATAATTGAAAAAGTATAATTGATTCACAAAAACAGGACAAGACTTATACCTTTAAGCCCCATTGAAACGGCTTATACGTATAAGTGGAAGAGGTCAATTTAACTGCTTGGCATTGAATTAAGGATTTTTATGAGCTTCGTGTCTTTCGCACAAAATTTTGAAGACGTCATGTTGTGGCGAGCACTAAAGCATGTGCAGAACGGATTTTATATTGATATTGGTGCTCAGCATCCAGTCATAGATTCTGTTAGTAAAGCGTTTTACGATAAGGGATGGCATGGTATTCACATTGAACCTGTTCCTGAATTTGTCGCGCTTTTGCGAAATGCGCGACCCGACGAAACAGTTTTGCAGATCGCATTATCTGACCATAATGGATTACTTGACTTTCATATTATTCCCGGAACAGGCTTAAGTACAGCTATCGACTGGATAGCAGAGTCTCACTTCAATGAATTAGGATTTCACTCTCAGAAAGTGCAGGTGCCTACACTCACATTGCAATCAGCTATGAGTACTTTAGTTGAGAATGATGTTCATTGGATGAAAATTGATGTTGAGGGATTTGAAAAACAAGTTCTGAGCGGTTGGGATTATACGAGCTTACGTCCCTGGATAATAGTAATTGAAGCGACAGTTCCCCATTCATCTAAAATAAATTTTGCCCATTGGGAGCCGTTGCTTATTGCAGCCGACTACCTATTTGCTTATTTTGATGGACTCAACCGTTTTTATGTTGCCAAAGAACACCCTGAACTCATGGATGCTTTTATTAGTCCGCCTAATATCTTTGATCAATGGCAGCTCACTGAGAATTCATCGCTTTGTCATGAATTGGTGTCTGCTTATAAAGTAAAAATTAATACTTTGTTGGAGCAAACAACAAACGAACTTAATTTCGCAAAGGAATATCAGGCACAACTACAAAACCATACTCAAAGTTTACAGCAGGAAAAGGATGCTTTAGTCCAGGAGATAGGAATACAAAAAGAATACCTGGCCCACCATCAAGTATTCGTTCAAAATTTGCAAAACGAATTAAATAGCGTTAATCAAAAATTAGGTTCTTTAAACGAAGAGCTTATCGCAACAAAAGAACATCATAGGGAAGAACAAGTACGTGCTCAGAATTTACAAAGTGAAGTAAATAGGGCCAACCAAAAATTAGGTGCCCTGAGTGATGGGCTCATAGCCGAAAAAGAATATCGTAGAAAAGAGCAAGCACATACTCAAAACTTACAAAATGAATTAAATAGCGCCAACCAAAAATTAGCTTCTTTAAGTGATGAGCTTATTGAGGAAAAAGAACAGCGTAGAAAAGAACAAGCACATATTCAAAAATTACAAAATGAATTAAATAGTGCCAACCAAAAATTAGACTCCTTAAATGATGAGCTTATTGAGGAAAAAGAACGTCGTAGAAAAGAACAGAAACATATTCAGACTTCGCAGCAAAATCATATGGCTCATGTTTCAACAAAAAATCCAACCCACATCAAATCGCTTTTGTATCGTCAAGGAGAGGATTTTATTTACCATGCTTATCTTTATGGATTGAATAGAGAACCTGATCCGGAAGGAATGCAGTATTTTCTTGAACAACTTGTTGCAGGACGCGATAAAATATTGATATTAAGAGATTTAATAAACTCTCCTGAAGGACGAAGTAAAAAAACTCGAGTCAAGGGATTCAATAAGGCTTGGTTCTTTTATAAAAGACGAAATTGGCCTGTGATTGGACCATATTTCAGAACAGTTTATGAAAAGCAAAATAGTAAAATCAGGCAACAGATATTGTTCCCAAACAATACGAGTAAAGTGGAGTTTGAATTAGATCATTTATCGGAACATGAGCGTCATGTTTTTTATCAATTTAAAAAATGCCTTGACGTTGGTGCTTGCTAAAAATAAGCGTCAAAAGATTAACTTTGCCAAATCATTTGAACCAGATGTTAATAAAGGATTGCACTATGTTAGAAAATACCTCCTGTTGGAAAACGGAGTTGACAGAAAATCAAATTTATTTGGGGTATACATTTGAAGATTTAAAACGACTTGAAAAATATCAGATACAATCAGAAGAGGAAAAAGGATTTTATACAGACTATTTTGGCATTAAAACCGATTTATCTTTTTTTTCTATTAATAATACACACCATGACCAATCTATTGGTAGACTCCCTTTTCCTTGCGATACACTTCATGCTGAGGCTCTTGAGTATATTGGCACCATCAAGGCAGTAGAATCTGCTAGAAATCGATTCGTATGCATCGAATTGGGTGCAGGCTATGGTCCTTGGTTGGTATTTGCCGCAAAAATTGCGCAACAAAATGGAATAAATGACATTACTCTTATCGGTGTAGAGGCAGATAAAGAACGCCTTGCGCTGATGAGAGCCCATTTTATTAAAAATGGGCTTCCTATCTCCGAACATGATGAAATTAAAATTGAAAACCAGATCACTACACTTTGCATTTATGGTGGAGTTACTGAAAGTAATGGGCCTTTATTTTATGGAGCTAGTGGAATTGGTGATTGGGGCGGGGCTGTCTCGAATGATTCCTCTGCAATGGATTATCGTGGATATGAGCTCGCCAAGAGTCGGGTTCCATCTTATACAATAGAAGACATATTAAATGATTTGAACCAAGTTGATTATGTCCATATGGATATTCAAGGTGGTGAATTTAAATCACTAAAACATTCAATTGAATCAATAAATAAAAAAGTTCGTTTTATGCTTATAGCAACCCATAGTCGAAAAATCGAAGGGGAGCTACTGGAGCTTTTCATCCAAAATAAGTGGACTTTACTTCATGAAAAACCGTGTAAATTTGATTTCAATCCAAAACTTTCTAATCTAACGGGCATGACAACCTTGGATGGGATTCAGGTCTGGTTCAACGCAAATTTATAAGAATATAGTGACATTTTAAATTGAGCAAACCAATCTGTACTCGAGTTTTCTAATTTATTTTTAAATTAAAAATCCATTTGGATTGCATTGAAGGAGTTGTTATATGCGTATTGTCTTGGATCTTCAAGGCGCTCAAACACCCAATACTCGTTTTCGTGGTATTGGCCGTTATGTACTTTCCCTCGCCTTGGCGATTGCCAGAAATCGTGGAGAGCACGAAATTTTTATTGCTCTTAATGGGCAGTTTCCAGAAAGTATTGAACCGATACGAGCTGCATTTGATGGAATATTGCCACAGGAGCATATTCGTGTGTGGTACAGTGCAAATGAAAATGATTGGTCTCATCAAACAGCTGAGCTGATACACGAAGCATTTCTTGCTCATCTAAAACCCGATATCGTCCTTATCGGCAGTTTTTTCGAAGGATCAAATGGCGGTGGTGTCGCCACGAGTATCGGCAGACTAAGCAAAATCATACCCGTAGCTGTCGTGATGCATGATTTAATTCCTCTGGTGTATGCAGATCATTACCTACACGATTCAAAAACAAAAAAGTGGTACTTTAAAAAACTTGAGTCTTTGGGACAAGCTGACTTACTGCTATCTAATTCAGAGCACTCAAGACAGGAAGCGTTAAACTATTTAAGTTTTCCTGAAGACAAAATTGTTAATATTTCTTCCGCTGTGGATGATTATTTTAAACCCATAAAGGTAAATAATGCAGAGAGTTTAAGGAAACGATATGGATTAACCCGTCCATTTGTTTTATATACTGGCGGAATTGATTTCCGCAAGAACATTGATGGATTAATTCGCGCTTATGCGAAATTACCACTCGATGTTCGTAATCAGCATCAATTGGTGATTGTGTGTTCTATAACACGTACCGAAAAGAAAAGCCTTCTTTCGTTGGCGGCCTCACGTGGTTTGGCGGCTCAGGAATTAATACTTCCCGGATTTATACCCAACGTCGATCTGCTGGGTTTGTATAATTTATGCAAAGTTTTTGTATTTCCTTCTTTGCATGAGGGATTTGGTTTGCCAGTTCTTGAGGCAATGTCGTGTGGTCAAGCTGTCATTGGATCGAATAAGAGCAGTATCCCGGAAGTGATTGGCCGGGAGGATAATCTATTTGATCCTCGCGATGATAAGTCAATAACAAAAATGCTCTTCAAGGTATTAATGGACGATAATTTTCGGCTTGAACTGAAGCGCTTCTCACTTGAGCAGGCTAAATTATTTTCCTGGGATATCAGTGCTCGTAAGGCAATAAATGCTTTGGTGGCTTGGGATAGTGAACGAAAGAAACAAGGAAGAACCTCACTAAGTACGAGCAAACGACTCAAGCTGGCTTATGTTTCTCCACTGCCTCCAGAACATAGTGGGATAAGTTATTATAGTGCGGAACTTTTACCTTCGCTGAGTCGGTTTTATGAAATCGAGGTTGTTGTAGCACAAGATGACGTTTGTGATTCATGGATTACTGCCAATCATCCGGTTCGTTCGATTAAATGGTTTCAAAACAATGGGGGCAATTATTACGATCGGGTTATTTATCATTTTGGCAATTCTGTTTTCCATCAGCATATGTTTGAGTTATGCAAACAAATACCTGGCGTTATTGTGTTACATGATTTTTTCCTCTCCGGCATTACTGACCATATGGCTTTTCATGGTAAATCAAAAAATTTATTCAATTTAGAGTTATATTATTCGCATGGATATAAAGGATGCCTGGATAATACGAAGGCGCATGATGAAGCATTGTCTAAATATCCATGTAATTTGCGAATTCTACACGATGCAAAAGGCGTTATTGTCCATTCAGAGTATTCGCGGTATTTAGCTAATCATTTTTATGGGGCAAATGCAGCAAAAGATTGGTTTGTTGTCCCGCTTTTAAGAAAACAAGCTGAGTCCATGAACAAGCTTGATGCTAGAAAACAGTTAGGACTAAATCCTGATGCATTTATCGTGTGTAGCTTTGGAATATTGGGTCCTAATAAAGCTAACCATAGGTTATTAGAGGCTTGGTTGGCTTCTGAACTTGCACGCGATACACATTGCAAACTAATCTTCGTAGGAAAAAATGATCCTAAAAGTATTTATGGGGAACAGTTGTTAACCACGATTAATGCCGGTTCGGGAAAAAATATCACTATTACTGGATGGTGTGATGAGCCAACATATCGATGTTATTTAGCGGCAGCAGATACAGCAGTACAACTGAGGAAAAATTCTCGTGGAGAAACATCAGCCGCTGTGTTGGATTGTATGAATTATGGTCTTCCTACTATTATCAATGCACATGGAAGTCTTAGGGAGTTGCCAGATAATTGTGTGTGGAAGTTACCAGAAGATTTTACTGATCACCAATTGAAAGAATCGCTCGAACTTCTATGGAACGATAAAAATCGTCGGCTAGAACTAGGCGACTTGGCACAACAGCATATAAGATCTCAGCACGCTCCTTATGATTGTGCGCAGAAATATTATCATTCCATTGAAAAAATTTATGATATAGCTTCAGCTGATATTTTTTCATTAGGTAAGTCAGTAGCTCAACTCAAGTCTTATTCTCCAAATACCGACGATTTAATAAGGTTAGCCAGAGATGTGGCTCAATCTATTCCCAAATCAATTCCTATCCGACAATTTTTTATTGATATATCCATGCTCATTGTTGAGGATGTGAAATCAGGGATTCAACGAGTGACGCGAAGTATTTTAAAAAGATTATTGGAGTCACCACCATCAGGTTATAGAGTAGAACCCGTTTATGCTTCTGAGCGTCATACCTACCGGTATGCTCGTAAATTCACGCTTAATTTATTATCTTGTTCTGCTGAGGGTTTTGAAGACACCCCCATTGATGCATTTGCCGGAGATATTTTTTTAGGTTTGGATTTATGTCCGAGTATTGTACCTAGACATGAAGAATATTTGCTGAATCTTCGTCGCAAGGGAGTTTCTATTTATTTTGTTATTCATGATTTACTGCCCATATTAATGCCGCAAATGTTTACTCCTGAAACGGAGAAAAGGCACCATTCCTGGATGAAAACAATTTCAATGTTTGATGGTGGATTATGTGTATCTCAAGCAGTGGCTGATAATGTTTTTGACTATTTAAAGGGCTTTAAAACAGAGCACTCTCGTCCCTTCAAAATTGGTTATTTTCACCATGGGGCCGATATTGAAAATTCTTTACCAACTCATGGGATCAATCGTGATGAGGAGCGGATTCTTCAACAATTGAAACGAGATCCTACCTTTATTATGGTTGGAACTGTTGAACCACGAAAAGGTCATAAACAGGTGCTAAACGCATTTGAATTATTGTGGTCACAAGGGCATCGGATTAATTTGGTTATTATAGGAAAGAGGGGATGGAATGTAGAAAAACTAGTCCAAAAATTGCAAACACACCCGCAATTATTTAAAAATTTATTCTGGCCAGAACAGGTTAGTGATGAGTATTTAGAACAGCTTTACGCCTCTTCCTCCTGCTTGCTGGCTGCGAGCGAAGGTGAGGGGTTTGGTTTGCCTCTAATTGAAGCAGCAAAGTATAAACTTCCCGTCATAGCAAGGGATATTAAGGTTTTTCGTGAAGTAGCTGGCAATCATGCTACCTATTTTAATTCCAATAATCCCTCTGGTCTTGCAGAGGTGATTTGTGTTTGGCTTGAAGGCTTTAAAGAAAATAAACACATCTTATCTAACGATATGCCCTGGCTTACGTGGGAACAGAGTACCCGACAGCTGCTTGATGTACTCTTCAAAAATAAGTGGTATACCCAATTGACATCAAATCAAAATAAGCTCGATTGGAGTCAATTTTTAGCAGTGAATGAAGATCTCTTAGAGCAGGAGGAGCAATGCAACTAACTAAATCCCCTAAAATTGCAATGATCACCGGGATAACAGGTCAGGATGGTGCGTACCTCGCTGAATTATTATTAGAAAAAAAATACGTGGTCTATGGTGCTTATCGCCGCTCTAGTGCGACTAATTTTTGGCGAATTAAAGAGTTAGGTATCGATAAACATCCGAATTTACATTTGGTTGAATTTGATTTAACTGATTTGAGTTCAATTATCGGTGTACTTAAGAAAAGCCAGGCGACAGAAGTTTATAACTTGGCAGCACAGAGCTTCGTCACTTCTTCTTTTGAACAACCGATGATGACTTCTTCAATTACAGCACTTGGTGCTTTAAATATTTTAGAAGCAATTCGTATTGTGAATCCGATGATTCGTTTTTACCAGGCAAGTACTTCGGAGATGTTTGGAAAAGTGCAAACTGTGCCGCAAACTGAATTAACGCCCTTTTATCCTCGTAGTCCTTACGGGGTTGCTAAATTATACGCCCATTGGATGACTGTTAACTATCGTGAAAGTTACAATCTGTTTGCGTGTAGTGGCATCCTGTTTAATCACGAATCTCCCCTGCGAGGCAGTGAATTTATTACGAGAAAAATAACCAACGGTATTGCAAAAATCAGATTGTGCCTGCTCGATGTCTTGGAAATAGGAAACCTGGATGCGAAACGAGATTGGGGCTTTGCCAGAGAATATGTAGAAGGCATGTGGCGTATGTTGCAAGCAGAAGAACCTGATACTTATGTATTGGCAACTCAGCGAACTGAAAGTGTTCGAGATTTCGTAAATCTGGCTGCACAAGCAGCGGATTTTGATCTTGTTTGGGAGGGAAGTGGCTCTAATGAAATAGCTGTTGATCAACGCACTGGAAAAACTATAGTGCAAGTGAATCCTCAATTCTATCGGCCAGCAGAAGTAGATTTGCTGATTGGTGATGCCTCCAAAGCAAAAAAATGCTTGGGATGGGAGCCTAAAATAACTTTAGAACATTTATGTCAAATGATGTTCGAAGCGGATCTTGAACGAAATAAGCGTGGGGTAGCTCTATAATGAAGAAGGTTATTATTACCGGCGCTTCAGGGTTTACCGGTTATTATCTTTCTCTGGAACTGATGCGTGCAGGAATGAACGTAATCGGTCTTTGCCAACGCCTGCCGCTCCATCCTATCCCGCAAGTGAGTTATTTCTCATGCGATCTTTTAAATAAAGAGGAGCTCGACAAGATCATTAAAGAAATAGAGCCTGAAGTGGTTGTTCATTTGGCGGCAATTTCTTTTATAGGACAGAATAATGCGGAAACAATGTACCGGACAAATATCATCGGTACCCGGAATTTATTAGAATCTTTATCCCAACTATCAAAATGTCCGCATAACATTCTCTTGGCCAGTAGCGGGAATATTTATGGAAATACGGATCGTGAGTTCATTGATGAAACCGTACCTGCCGCACCAGTCAATGATTATTCCGTGAGCAAATTATCTATGGAACACATGGCAAGACTCTGGATGAGCGAGCTTCCGATTACCATTGTGCGTCCATTTAATTATACGGGGGTGGAACAGTCATCTCTATTTCTGGTGCCAAAATTAGTAACGCATTATTCACAACGTGCCGATTTTTTGGAATTAGGCAATTTAAACATCGTGCGGGATTTCTCTGACGTACGTGATGTCGTACGCGCATATCGACGGCTCATTGAAGTGGGTGGTGTTGCCAATGAAGTTGTTAATATTTGTACGGGGAAAGGGTATTCTTTGCAGCAGCTTCTCTCCATGCTGAGCAAATTAACGGGGCATACCCCGGAAATTCGAATTAATCCTTCATTTGTTCGCAGTCATGAAATAAAGAATTTAGTTGGATGTAAACAAAAACTCGAGCAAATTATAGGTCCTTTTTCTCACTTTTCTTTAGAAGATACTTTAAATTGGATGTTAAATGCTTAACTTTTAAGTTGAAAATCCATTCACATCGCTCATTTTAATGCTTAATTTAAATACATTAAAAGGTATAATATTTTCTCTAATTGAGTAATTTTGAAGTTGATTGGGAATTATTATGCATTTATTGTCACGAGAAGAGTTTGTAGCTATAGGTACAGAGGCTATTTTAAATACTAGAAAAAAAATAACGATCGGGAATCAAAAAAGTGGATATGTAAAATATCATCGTGAAATTAAAGAAAATAACTACATTTCTAAAAATGTCCGAGCCCATCTTATTTCCTCCACGGAAGAGGAGTATATGTTTCGACATGATCTGATTGAACATGTTGGTTTGGGTAATTGTCATGAGCTTGCAGATTATCTTTTAGTAGAGGTTGGTAAAGAAATTACTCGTAAAGGTGCAAAAGCACGAATTCGGATTGTTAGCTCGGTCAAATATGATCATGTTTATTTAGAAATTATGATTCGGTTAAAAGGGGAAAAAGATTATTCTCTTTGGGAGGTTGATGCTTGGGACCCACGAATCATTGATATTAGTACTCGACCTGATGGTTCAATTAAAAATCATGAGTCTCTACTCTATGGATATTCAGCGAACACGCAAAATTCCGTATATACAGATCAGATTAACTACAATCGCCGATACACTTTTTTTAACGCAATACCAAAGCCTGCGCTTGGCAGTCCGCCCGATGGAAGTGCGACACCGGAGCGAGAGATATTGGATAAGCATTCTAAAGTGTACGATGATTACACTTTAGAAGAATCAATGGAAACAGGAATGTTTGACACATCTGGGGACATTCATTACTTACAAAAAGTTTCAAGTTGGCAGCAACTAATATAAAGTCAGTTTGAGAGTTCCTATGGTTTCAGAATTTTAAATGATCTGTCATCACTTTTTTAAAGAGGATAGCGAGCTTCATCTGGAGGAAATAAAGGTGAAGCTTGGTTTTGACTTTAAAAATTCGGTACCCAGAGTTGGCTATCACTCCATAGTAAACTGCAGCTCATCATCTTCATCATGCTGTTGAACTTCATTTTGTGTTTTAGCTTCTGTTTCGAAATCATGTTTCGCTTTAGGCATTAAACTATCAGCATTTTCTTCTAGAAGCTTGATATTTTTTTGTAAAATCTGTTGGTGCGAGCTTAATGTTTTCTGATCATTGTTCTTACTATTCTTCTCCTCAATTTGTTCATTTAGTCTTATATTGGTTGATTCTAGAAGACTAACTTCAGCTATTAAAGCATTACGAGAATCATACTCAGCACATTTGCTCTTCGCTGCATCGATCGATTTTTTGCGTATAAACAATAAGAAAAAACTTTTAAGTAAACCAGGTTTTGTATCTGCTATAAAACGGGCCCAACCTCCAGGTTCCTCTGATGGTAGATTACCTATCATTATTCTCTTTGCAGTCATCTGTTGCTCATTAAATTTAACTTCTGAGTCCAACGTTTCGAGTTGTTCTAGCATCTTGTTTATTTGATCGAGCTCTTTATCGATGTTGGGAAGTCCTATTTTAAATTTATGAATAAGAGCAATTAAGTCATCATCGGTAAGCGCTTCTAAAATAGATTCATAGTAATTATTATTGGTGATAATTCGAGCTTTTTTTAGTTGTTCAAAAGCGTCATAGCAGATGAGGCTAATATCTTCATCATCTAATTTTAGGATCTCATTAATAGCGTTTTCAATTTCTTGGCCAGCATTAATTGCACTTTGGTCATTTGGGTCTCGACTGGAAAGTCTATAAAGGGTCTCCCCCATTTTTATCTCATACTGTATTCTTCACATAGTATAATTTTAATACAAAAAATTAATGATTTATTAAATAAGGCTTGGGACATGGGTATCCTTGCTCCCGGAAAGATAAAAAAATGAGTCAGCCTCTCGATTGAGAGGAGGATTTTCAGAGGTAAATTTCTGGCGATCAATTATATTTTACATTTGCATGCTATTGCTTTCTTGTTAGTTCAAAATATATTAATAGATAGGACATATTAATTCATGGTCACCAATGAAGCTTATAATGAATAAAAAAAATAGCGGGGAGTCAATAACTCTGGAGCTGGAGCCAACAACAGCAATTAAAGAGTTGTTGTTCATTCTTTATGGTTATCGAAGTAAAATTTATGATCGATTTTCTTTTGATGAGTATCAAAAATATATTTCAGTATATCAGTGTCTTTTATATGGGGAGCGATTTAAAAATAAATTGCTTTCGGAGACCAATTTATCAGATTATCAGCTTGAGGATCCCTGTTATTTGACTTGGGAGGAGTTCACTGAGGAGCGATCTCTTTCACCTCATGTTGAGCTTATAGATAATAAAGTTCTTTTTTGGCAGGCCGGCACGAGACCAGTTACACCCGAGATTGAAAAGGAGTCTTGGTCTGCGCGTAGCCACGATAATATGAAGCCTTAGGCGACGATAATTTTTTTATGGGGCTAAATTTATTATTGCTCAACCTCAAAAGTATATCTTTTTCTTATATTGTACGCCAAATGAACATAAAGTTCATTATTTGTATTGCGACAAATTTTATCTATCCAAGCTTAATAAATGAATATTCTGAGGATTTAATGCAAGCGATGATAAAAAAGCAGCGAAGTGACTTGAGGGCCGGTATGTATCGATATCAGGTTGTAAGCCAATTAGAACCCGGAGGCATTTAATAAACAAGTTTTATTTTTACCTCCAGATCAAATCATAACGTTCTGTTCATGTCCTCAAAAGATTCACCGCGATTTCATTGCAATAGAAATGTCTCATCAAGAGAGGAGACATCCTTCCTCGAGTCGAGATCTTGAAGAACAATGACTCTCCTCTTTAGACTCAAAGAAACTTAGAGCCTTGGAATGTGCAGATGGACGATTGGAGTTGCTTACGGTATGTTTTGGTTCGGCGTCATAATCTAATCTCTTCAAGAGATAGACGTTTTTACACTCAGCAGTTTCTATAGTCATTCCTGCATTTGTATTATTTGCTGGCACAGACGTCACTTCTTGGTGTTTAAAACGATATAAATTAGTTAAAACAATTGCTGATTCTAGCACCATTAATGCAACACCTACAGCAGGATTAAGGGCAAAACCTAGCGCAACAAACAATCCGCCTGCCACTAGAGTAATTATTGAATTATAACTCAAGCTTATAGATAAATTTTGGACAATATTTTGTTTTGTTTTTTCTGCGACATCAAATGCAGTTGCAATGGGAAATAATAATCCTTGCTGAATTACTATGCCGGCATGTTGTTGGGTGATGGTATCCCCAATGCTTGATTTAACCGCAATTCCAAGATCGGAATAGGTAATTGCACTCACATCATTGGCTGCATCACCTACCATGGCTACTTTACAGCCTCTGCGTTTTAGCTGTTCAATATAGCTTATTTTGGATACCTCCAACGGCTCAGTGACGGCACCTACTGTATTGGCACAAATATTTTCTTTAGAAATACCCAATAATACTGCATAGTATTCTGCAGTAGCTTGATCTGCTCCCGTACAAATATGAACTGTTTTACCCTGGCGCCGTAGTTGTTGTACAGTGGCAATAGCATCTTTACGCAAAGGGTCAGTGAGAGCAATTTGTCCTATTACTGTTGAGCCGCGCACAATATATATCGAACCTTTTTCAGGCCTATCATAAGGCTCATTGATATGAGTAATTCCATTCGCAAAAAGCATATTTTTGTTGCCTATCATGAATGTCTCGCCCTCAATTACTGCCTTTATTCCTGAGTGATGACTTTTATCAATTGATGTGATTTCTAAAGGATCGTCCGCAGTAGTGTTTTGACTTTCAATATAAGCCCTAATTATTTGTGCCGTTGGGTGATCGGATTGGCTTTCTAATAATGCGATATGCCGCAAGAATTTTTTATCGGCAATCTGCAATGCCTGCACCTCAATGTTTCCTTGAGTCAGGGTACCATTTAAATCAAAAACAACGGTATCAATATCAGCGGCTGCTTGTAATGCTTTGCCATTGTTAAAATGAATCCCATTTTCGGATGCCTTTTTCATACCGATTTTAACTGCCATAGGCGTAATCAGGCTCAAAGCGCATGGACATGCACTTACAAGGACCGAGATAACGCATTGAATAGCCAAGGCGGGATTAAATACCGAGCCTATGATTAGGCCTGAGATGAGTGCTATTGCGAGCAAACCGGGAATAAAATATTTTAATACTTTATTTGCAAATTGTTCAATTGGCGCTTTTTCAGCATTCGCCTGCTCAATATTTTTTGCAATTAATGATAGGTAGGAGCTTTGGTACGTTTTTGTAACGCGCATTTCCAATGAGGTGATATGATCCGCCAAACGCATACCTGCCTTCACCTTGTCGCCTGGAAAAAATGTTTGCAGATGCGGTGAGCCATCGATGCGCGTGGTGTAAAGCAGTGCGGTTGTTGTTAATACCCCATCGACAGGAATAACAGCTCCTTTTTCAACGACAATCATATCGTTAGGGATTAAATTTTTGACTGAAATTTCCTTATCTGGCTTACCTTTTAATAGAACTGATTGAGGCAAACAATCGCGTACATCTAATTTGTTATTGATTTCATCAAGTAAGGTATGTTCGATTCCCTCGCCTAAATGCCAGAAACCCAAGACCAATGGCGCTGCTTCGAACATCATCGGCAATCCAGGAATAAACAGGCTTGCGATGGATACCGCAACGATGGTCAATGTACTAATTGCATATAAAGTTGTAGTATCCCATTCTCTTTCAAGCAAGGTATGCCAGGCTGATTGATAAACACTATATCCCAAATATAAGGTCATCAAAGTAGTAAGCCCTGTTATGACATAATAGGCAATCATAGGAATATTAAAACTCCCGACGGCAATTACGAGCATGCCTATTCCCCAAATCAACCCTAGCGCTGCTTTAAGCCAATGATTTTCATCACCATCTGAGTCGTGGGTATGATGGGAGTGGCCATGAGGATGCTTGTGGCCATGAGAGTGACCATGACCATGAGAGTGGCTGTGGCCATGAGAATGCCCGTGAGAATGAGACTGTTTTGCTTTTTTTCTAATCTTTTTATTAAGACCCGAGGGGGTGGGGTTGGTGGCCGATGCATGCTCTACATGCACTATTCCTTCTTCATACTCGATAGCCTCCGCTTCCATTATGTCGCTTAAAAAAATTCCTTCCTTTGATAAAAGCTGAGTCACGATTGTTTGTACTGTACTCGAGTTTTTAGACTTAGATAACAAACAGATGCTTTTATCTGGGCTCGTTAAATCGACTGCTACTCGTACTAACTTTAAATTTTGGTCTGAATACAAAATCTGTTCGATTTGTGTTCGAATGCTTTCCAAATCGAGAGGCGACACGTTATCAGAAAGGCGGAATCTATAATTAAAATACATTGGTTTCCTCCATTTAAAGGACAACATAAATGTTAAAGAGGAGCAACGGCCCACTTCAGTTGTATATCCATATTAATTTCAGACTTGTTACTGGTAATAGCAGTAGTTTTAAAACGGTATTCCCAAATCAGTTTTTTCTGCCTTAAAAACCGATAAAACAGCGTCTGGTATTTTGTTACGATGCGTCCTAGCGTTTAGAAAGTGTTACATTGTAACATTATCTTGCCAAAGAACAAGTCATATTAAATAATTTTTAAACCAGAAAAATTTTGCTAATATTTAGAAGCATTTGTTTGATAATTTTTCTGTAAAACAAGGACTATGGTATAATAGGATTAAGTTATTAATTTAAAAATGATTGATGAAATACAATTTGTTGGACAAGGCTTATAAGCATTGCATGCAGCATGGCTATCGGTTTACAGAACCGAGAGAGCGTGTCCTCAAGATATTGATAGAGGAAAGAAAGCCTCTAGGTGCTTATGAAATCTTGCAAAGATTATCCACGCAAATTGAAAATCCCAAGCCGCCCACAGTCTATCGTGCGATTCAGTTTTGGCATCAAGAGGGGTTCATTCATTGTATTGATAGCCTTAAATCCTATGTTGCCTGTTTGCATGGGCATCATGTGGGACAAGCCCAATTCCTAATTTGTAACCAGTGTGATTTTGTCAAAGAATTAGAATGCATTATTGATTTCACGTGCATCACAGAATTAGCAAACTCACTTCAATTTTCAATTATCAATTGCACCACAGAAATCAAAGGATTATGTGCCCGTTGTAAACTGACAAATCGAGAAAATTAGGTCGATTATTGTCAAAAACGCTACATACGATTTCTGTTATCTGTCCAAACGTGCTTTTATCTTGACGTGGATTTTTATCATCCCAGGGAAGCTACCCATTAGTAAAATTAGTACTATGATTAAAATGGAATAATAAATAATCGAGGGAGAGAAAACATGGCAGATGAAGAAATAACAACAACTTCATGGTTTTCTCGATTAAAAGAAGCGCTCCTGGGTATTTTTATTGGTATTGCATTAATTATTGGGGCTATTGTTCTTGTATTTTGGAATGAACAACACAGTTTACATATGGCACAATCTTTGGCGCAAACAAAAAATATTCTAATTGCTGTACCCAATGCTCCCATAAATAAACAAAATAATCTTAAGGTCATTTATTTAAGTGGTTTAGCTACTACCAAAGATCATTTGGAAGACTCTTTGCTGGGGATAACCGTAAATGCTATTAGCCTTAATCGTAAGGTCGAAATGTATCAATGGAAACAAAAAACTGAAACGCGAACAGAATCACAACTAGGTGGTTCAGAAAAGCATATAACAACCTATTCTTATGATAAAGTTTGGTCGGAACGTTTAATCGATAGTTCTAATTTTAAAACTCCCGAAGGGCATCAAAATCCAAAGTCCATGCCAATTCAGTCACAGGTACATTTTGCAAAAACAGTAACTGTGGGTGATTTTTTGCTGCCTGATACTCTAGTAAAACAGATTGACATCAGTCAACCAATCAATTTGGCCCAGGTTAATCAAGAAGCCTTAAAAAATCAATTTAACAAGCCAGTGACTTTAATTAATAATGAATTGTATCTAGGGCAAGATGGTCAAAGTCCTCAGCTGGGTGATATACGTATTAATCTAACAGCTGTTGAACCGCAAACAGTGAGTATTATTGCCCAGCAAATTGGAGATACGCTGCAAGAATATCGTGCACCTGCTGGGCAAAGTGTCATTTTATTATCAACAGGCCAGCATTCCCCGGATGAAATGATTGCACAGGCTGAATCACAAAACACGTTACTCGCATGGGTCTTGCGTTTATTTTCTTTGCTCCTGTTCATTGGTGGATTCTCTCTCATCATGAAGCCACTAGTTATTATGGCCGATGTAGTTCCATTTATAGGCGCTGTTGTAGGGTTTGGTACTGGATTTGTAGCCTTTCTATTAGGTTTTAGTGTGTGGCTTGTTGCTACGGCAATTGCCTGGTTTGCTACACGACCGCTCATGTCAATTGGTTTATTAATTATTGCGGTTATTGGTAGCTACATATTGATCCTGTTAAAGACAAAAAAATCTAAACTTTCTCTGCCTGAAACGACTCATAATTAATGAGCAATGAATGTATTGTTAATTTGAGCAGAGGATATGTTATCCCGAACTTGCGTTATCATCACTTTTTTTGAAGAATTCACTGAGTATCTAAATGGGCAAATTGTTTATATAGCATCATTGCTTGTTATTTGTCATTCCCGCGCAGGCGGGAATCTATTCTTAAACTACCACTGTAGCTTGCTAGAAATAGGTTCCCGCCTGCGCGGGAACGACAGTGGGTTAAGGTTTTTTGTTATTCCAGGGACATTAGGAATTTTGTTGTTCCCGAGTGGACGTTAGGGATTTTGTTGTTCCCGAGCGGACGTTAGGGATTTTGTCATTTCCGCGAAGACATTAGAGATTGTTGTCATTCCCGCGCAGGCGGGAATCTATTCTTAAACTGCAGCTGTAGCTTGCTAGAAATAGGTTCCCGCCTGCGCGGGAACGACAGTGGGTTAAGGTTTTTTGTTATTCCAGGGACATTAGGAATTTTGTTGTTCCCGAGCGGACGTTAGGGATTTTGTTGTTCCCAAGCGGACGTTAGGGATTTTGTCATTTCCGCGAAGACATTAGAGATTGTAGTCATTTCCGCGCAGGCGGGAATCTATTCTTAAACTACCACTGTAGCTTGCTAGAAATAGGTTCCCGCCTGCGCGGGAACGACAGTGGGTTAAGGTTTTTTGTTATTCCAGGGACATTAGGAATTTTGTTGTTCCCGAGCGGACGTTAGGGATTTTGTCATTTCCGCGAAGACATTAGAGATTGTTGTCATTCCCGCGCAGGCGGGAATCTATTCTTAAACTGCCGCTGTAGCTTGCTAGAAATAGGTTTCCGCCTGCGCGGGAACGACATAAATTTTGAACAAAATGAATTATTAATGTGGACATAAATAATTAAATACTCTTTTGCATAAAAAAAGGTAACGATAACTCAGATCTCGAGCGTAGTGATGAATCCCAGAAGGCGGTATGAGTTAAAATCAGGAGCTTCTTGCCGTAAACTCCTCTGAATGATGTGATCGTGAACACTGCCTAGTCTGGATGAAAGCACATGCTGTAACAGAGAAATCTGTGTTAACAAAACCGGGATTTCGCTTTGCTTTAACAAGGCTACACTCTTAGCGCGATTAATCAAGAATGTAACCCTTAATCCTTAATAAGAGGGAGAATAAAACCTATGATTTAATGGCTTTGAATCAACTTGATGCGTTAAGTTGCTGATTTGTTGGCGTAACTCGTCAATGGTATCTTGCTGCTGTTCAATCACCGATTTTTGTTTTTCTTCTTTTGCCTGCATTCGTTTGAATAAAATGTAGAACACATAAATAGCCGTGCGTTCTTTTGCAGTGAGGCTTGCTAGTTTTTTTTGAGTTTCTTTTTGTTCGTTTGTTAATACCCCCAGTTCTTTTTCTTGTTCTGAATTTATTTTTTTTTGTGCAGCATTTTTTTCCAATAGTTCTGGTACTAAAAGAGCGTGCTGATGTTCCGTGCATATTTGTTCTGCAATGTCACTAATTCGAGCATTGGAAGTTTGTGTGCTTATATTAAAAGATCTCAAAACACTATCGTTTAAAATATCCCCTGAGTTACATAGTTCACCGCCAATATAACCATCATTTTTTAAACCAGACAACCCAATGGTCATTTCCTTAGTATCTTCAGACTTGCTGTAAGTCATTCTATAGGTTTTGTGCTTTGGTGTATCCAAAAGCTCCCTAAGATCAACAAGCAATTGAAAAATTTGATTTTTGTATTCTTCTAATTTGGCAGGCTCAAGCGAACCAGTTTTGTCTAGAAGTTCCTTTAGTGATGATATTTCATGCAAAATATAATATAAGAAGGGTCTTCGACCGCTATCGCTGCATTGCTTAATGAGCTCATTCAAGCGTATTTTAAAATGAACCTCTTTATTTTGAATGATTTCTTTAGCGCGAATTAGTGATTTTTCTCTGAGTAGCTCCTCATTAGTTTCACTAACCAATTTTTTTACTTTCGGCTGACTGTCATGATAGCGAACAATAACTGCAGTCAGGGAATAAATTAATTCTTCTAGTCTTGTCATGTAAAATTCCTTTTAAAGCTAAATCCATTAGTCTAAATCTGGAACTACATACCAACTTGATATTCCACTATATTGAATGTTTCACCAAAGTGCAAGTATTCAAAATATTAAATCTCATTAAGCAAGAACAATCTATTTTTTCTTTTTATAATAAGTTCCATCGGCATAAACATTATGACCAAAACCACAATCCGCATCAGAGCCATCTTGCTTGACAGACAACATTCCAGGCTTGATGAATGTGATGGTGATTGTACATGAGCCATATTCAGAAGAAGAATATACAGCAGTATCTCCTTTAATATTGGCCACGCCCGATAGTTCTCCTGTATTGGCTTGAAGTTCTCCATTAACCACATAAGGATATGTTAATTCGAAGGAAATATTAAGTTTCCCTCCTCCCAAGGCACGAACTGTCAGAGCATTGGAAATATCATTATGTGGTGCAGGAAGTTTCATTATGAAAGTCCCATTTACTTCTTCTTTAGAGACACTGTCCCTATGGGGTTCGGTAAAACCCGATGCCGAGTAAACAACTAATAGGCTTAATAAGGTACGTTTTATAATTTTGTGGTTCATAGTCGCGGTGATCCTGTCTTTATTTTATTAAGCTATCATAAAGCTCTCATTGGGAGGTCCGCAATTTTTTTGTGAACTAAAATAGGTTTTCGCATCTCTTTGCCAATCATGAGTCCAATTTATCAAGATAAGTCTCTCTAGTGTATCGAGCCGCAATAATAGCTATAACGACCCAAAATATAATATATAATGCAGGAGCATATTTATTTCCGGTTAACTCAACCAAGGTTAAGGAAACTAGAGGCATGGTCCCGCCGAAAGCTGCCTGACCAATATTATACCCAATAGATACGCCACTGGCGCGAATCGCGGTGGGGAACATCTCTGCAAGCATAGTAGGTACGGTGGCATTCAGTGGTGCAAGTATGATTGCTAATACGATTTCACCTATAAGGATATGCCACCAATTTCCGCTCAGAAAAAGAATAAAGAGAGGATAAATAAAAATAGAAATACCAACAGCCCCCAATAAGAAAACGGGTTTCCTGCCAAAATAATCTGATAATAAGCCCATCAATGGAATTAATATCGTTAACACCAATAGTGCTATAAAGTTAGCGACTAGAGCATCTTTTAATAAAAATCCTTCTGATTTCACGAGAAAACTTGTTATATAAGCAATGAGTAAATAGTTGCTCATTGCTAATATGCTCGTAAAAATAATGGCTAATAATAATTTACGCTGATGAACAAAAAGCACAATCTTTGCAGGAGGCTCGGTGGTATGTTTGGTATGCAAAAAGGTTTCAGGTTCAACGCTTTTAAGACGTAAATAAATTCCTATTAATCCAAGTAGCGCTCCAATTAAATAAGCCAAACGCCATCCCCAAGAGTGAAGAGTATCTTCGGTCAATAAAACACTGAGCAACGATGCGGTAAATGAACCCAAAAAAATACCAAAAAAGGCAGTACTTAATACTAAACTTCCCGCAAAACCACGTCGATGGCCGGCCATATGCTCAATGAGAAAAGTTGTCGAACCAGGAAGTTCTCCTCCCACGGCAATTCCTTGAATTAATCTAAAAAAAACAAACAATATCGGGGAAAGGATACCCAAAGAATGAAAATCTGGTACCAAAGCGATACATGCTGTGGAACCTGTCATAATCGACATCGAGAGAATCAAAGTTTTTCTTCTGCCGATATGATCGGCATAATGTCCTAATAATACCCCTCCTAATGGGCGCATAAAAAAGCCTACTGAAAATACGCCAAAGGTGAGAAGGAGAGACACAAAATAGACATTAGATGGAAAGAATATTTGCGCAAATAAAGGAGTAAAATTGGCATAAAGAAGAAAATCAAACCATTCTAAAGTATTTCCGTATAAGCCGGCAAAAATACTTTTTTTCTTCGTACGATCCATAATTGTATTTTGTTATAGTGTCCCTTAGTTCTTTATAAACTATTTTACTTTAATTTGTCTCTATTTTATTTCCAGCGATTGAATAGCCCTAATGGATGTACGCTATCGCGAAACGCTTGGGGTCTGAACATCCTTTAATAAGAGTGTCTTAGAGGGGCTTTTTAGTGAACCACGAAACAGCGAGGGAGATTTCTCATTTCCTCGTTGTTCTAAAAAGATAAACTCTTCTGAGTTAATCCAAAAAGGACTCCATGCCAATACGCCCTTTGGAGTAATCCGGATTGCTTTTTCTGAGTCAAGATCAAATGTCCATAATGCAAGTGGGGGCTCATTCCAATTCGTTCTGTGGATGTTTTCATCCATATCTACATCCATAATTAGCGTTTTTCCATTAGGAGAGACGTTGATATGCGAAGCACTGCTCATGCTTGCGTGCGGGATAATGACATTAAGGCGCCATTTTTTTATTAAATTGCCTTCAAAATCCATCCAATAAATTGTCTCCAGATCATGGCTCAAAAAAGATGTTCCATTCGCAGCCCATGCTGGACTGTATTCGTTTTGAGTATTCTTTATAATGTGATAACCACTGCCATCAGCATTGATTAATGCCAGGTGCCAATCATTGTCTATAAAGGTATTGAACAGTAGTTTTTGGCTGTCGGGCGACCACACTGGATTAAAGCTATTTGGGGAAGGGGCATTTTTCAATAAGGTGGCTTTACCTGTCTCAAGTGCAATTATTGCCAGGAAGCGGTTTTCCAGGTTATCAGCATCTGTTTATTCACTATGGAGGGTGATAACATCAGCAACGATTAAGGATGAGCTAAGGAAAGTGATACCATGAAGGAAGGAGTCAATTCATTTATTTTTTTTATAGCCCTCATTGCTGGATTTGGAGGGTTTTTATTTGGTTTTGATTCCAGCGTCATTGCGGATGTTAAAGATCAAGTTATGGCCCAATTGTCTCTTTCCGAGTGGCAATGGTCCCAGATTGTAAGCATTAGTATCCTTGGTTGCGTTCTTGGTATTCCTTTAAGTGGTTTCTTTGCTGACAGGCTAAGTCGGCGCTTCTTACTAAAAACAGTTGCAATGGGCTTTATTTTGGGGACCGCTCTATGTGCACTCACCGGTGATTTCATATGGTTATTAGCTGGTCGATTCATCATCGGCGTTTGTATTGGTATTGCTTCTTATATAGCTCCGTTGTTCATCGCGGAAATTGCTCCTCCCAATAGAAGAGGAACTTTAGTTCTGATTAATGGTTTAACGATTACTTTTGGCCAAGCTATAGCTTATTTAATCGGTTATTTCCTTCATGATTATTCGACAAACAGTTGGCGATTGTTATTTGGAATGGGAAGTATTCCTGCTTTGATTCTATTTACCGGGATGCATTTTGTTCCCCATTCTCCACGTTGGGTCATGAAGAAATATGGAGTGAATAAAACACTCAGGCTTTTACAGAGAATCCGTCCCTCCGGTTATGACATTCAAAAAGAAATCGATGAAATTCAGAGTAATTTAAAACGAATTCAACCGAATAATAACTTATTATCCAAAGCGCCAATTATTTTTGTTCTCGCTGTTGGCATTGCTTTAGGGATATTTCAGCAATTCTCGGGAATTAATGCCGTCATGTATTACGGGCCAGTGATCTTTGAATCTGTAGGCTTTTATCCTGTTACTAATGCCATTTTGGCCACTTTTTGCATGGGCGCGGTTAATTTTTTATTTACGCTACTGACATTATTTTATATCGATACCCTTGGTCGACGTTTCTTATTATTAAGCGGTACGATGATCGCTGCATTGAGTCTCTTTGTGGTTTGCTTGTTATTTAATACACCATTACCAGGTCAAAAATTTTGGATATTGGGGGCTTTATCAGTATACGTGATGGGTTATTGCATTAGTGTCGGATCTTTATTTTGGGTTTTAATCTCCGAAATCTATCCTTTATCCGTGCGTGGCCTGGCGATGAGCATTGCCACTGTGGTGCAATGGGGCGCTAATTTTGTAGTCTCTATATCTTTTTTGACGATTTACCAAAATTTAGGCGAGGCGCTTTCTTTTGCCATATTTGGTTCATTATGCTTGATGGCCTTTTTCTTTATTTATCATTTTGTACCTGAAACAACAGGAATTTCTTTAGAAAAAATAGAAAAAAATTTACTAGCAGGTAAAAAAATCAGGGACATCGGCAAGCCAGTATCAGCAATAAAAACAAATGAATTTGAATTAGTGAGAGAGTAAAAATGGAAAATGAAAATGAACAAAGAAGATGTCGTATAGGAATCATTGGTGCCGGACGAATCGGTAAATTACATGCAGAGAATATCAAAAATTATTTACCACAATTTGAGCTACAAGCCATCGCCGATCCTTATTTGAATAAAGCGTGGGCCGATAAATGTTCTATTGCCGGCCAAT
Source organism: Legionella qingyii (assembly GCF_003990155.1). Classification (NCBI taxonomy): domain Bacteria; kingdom Pseudomonadati; phylum Pseudomonadota; class Gammaproteobacteria; order Legionellales; family Legionellaceae; genus Legionella; species Legionella qingyii. The sequence continues at coordinate 13,495 of NZ_RZGX01000017.1, read as the reverse complement.
ACACCCATTTTGAAGAAGTACTGTTTCATCCAAATTTGGATGCGATTTTGATTGCTTCACCTTCGAATTTACATGTGCAGCAGATTAAAGCAGCAAGTGAAGCTGGGAAAGCGATATTTTGTGAAAAACCAATTGGCTTGAATGAAGAAGAAATTTTGGATGCGTTACATACAGTGCAGGCGAATAATACGTTATTGCAGCTTGGTTTTAATCGACGTTTTGATCCCAGTTTTGCGTATCTACAAAAGCAGGTGCAAGCAGGTGAAATTGGAGCAGTGCATCTGGTTAAGATTACCTCTCGTGATCCTGTTTGTCCTCCTAAAGAATATTGCGCTACCTCCGGTGGTATATTTATGGATATGACCATTCATGATTTTGATATGGCGCGTTTTCTAACCCAATCAGAAGTTGTTGAGGTCTATGCAACCGGAGCAGTTCTTATTAATCCTGATTTTGAGGCATTAGATGATGTCGATACGGCGATCATCCAAATGCGTTTTGCCAACGGTGCTTTGGGAGTAATCGATAATAGTCGTCAGGCCGTTTATGGATACGATCAACGCATTGAAGTCTTTGGTAAAGAAGGAATGTTACTGGCAAACAATCAATTGAAACATTCAGTGATGCATTACGCCAATACGTTCACAGAACAAGCCAATCCGGAATATTTTTTCCTTGAGCGCTATCATCAGGCATTTAGGGCAGAGTTAACTTCATTTTATGATGCCTGGCGGCATAATCAACCAAGTCCTGTGTCTGGGAGAGATGGGTTGCTCGCTTTACGCATAGCTCAAGCAGCGAAACAATCGCTAGTAACCAAATTACCTGTTTTTTTGAGTTGAGGACGGCATGATTCATCAATCATTTTATTTTGATGCAACAAGACCTGTAGATTTGATTTGCATGGGGCGTGTGGCAGTTGATCTTTATGCAGAGCAAATTGGCCTTGCACTGAGCGAGGCCCAGAGTTTTAAAAAATACTTAGGCGGCTGTGCGGGAAATATCGCTGTAGGCGCGGCTCGCCTTGGCCTGAATTGTATGATGTTTTCTTGTATTGGCCAGGATGAGATGGGGCGTTTTTTAAAAAACGAACTCGAAAGTGAAGGAGTCAATACGAATTTATTGCAAGAAACTGCCCATCATTTAACTGGCCTTGTTTTGCTAGGTATTAAGCCGCCGCATGAGTTTCCTTTAATGTTTTATCGCACTGATTGTGCGGATATGCAAATTAAGTCGCATCAAATAAACCAAAATATATTGCAGCAGGCAAAAGCTATTTTAATTACAGGCACGGGTTTATCCACAGAAGCGATGCTACAAACTACTGAAGAAGTTGTACAACGTGCACGAAAAGCCGAAACTGCAGTCGTTCTTGATCTGGATTATCGTCCAGTTCTTTGGGGATTAACTGCATTGGGAGATGGAGAAACTCGATATCTCCAGAGCCAAAACGTGAGTAAAACCTATCAACACATTTTGCCTTTTTGTGATTTAATTGTTGGTACGGAAGAGGAAATTTGTATTGCCGGTGGGTGCGATGAAGTGGATAGCGCATTACAGAAAATAAGGGGGTTAACTCAAGCTCCTGTAGTGATAAAACAAGGTGAAAAAGGATGTGAAGTTAATTTTGCCCACAGCAGCCAGAACCTGCCAACTAAACCGTTTCCTGTTGAAGTACTTAATGTACTTGGTGCTGGGGATGGATTTATGGCCGGTCTTTTATCTGCTCTTTTACGAGGACAAACTTGGGAGGTTGCTACTACTTATGCAAATGCAAGTGGTGCTTTAGTCGTCACGCGTCATGGTTGTGCTCCGGCTATTCCTTATAAAGAAGAACTCGAGTATTTTATTCACCATTTTGATGAACATCCGCGGATTTGGAACAGTGCTCATTTAACGCAATTGCACCAAAAGAAAGCGCATCCCCAGGTGCTTATTAAGAATCCACAAGGGTTCCCTAACGGATTCAATTCGATTGTCACCATAAATCCTTTATCGAATGACAGCATGAATTTTAGCTCAATTAAATTAACTGCAGGACAGAACTATTTATTTAATGAGCATTATGAATTTGCGGCGCTATTAATGACGGGAAGCGTAGAATTTCATTTTGCGCATCAACGTCAACGCGTCGCGCGATACGATTATTTTTCTCAAGAACCTATAGTCCTACATTGCCCATCAGGCCAAATAGCGGCTGTTGAAGCGTTGACTGATTGTGAAATTCTATTGATTGAAACTGAGAATGATGCTTCATTTGCTCCTTTATTATTTAATCAGTCGAATCTTTTGGAGTTGGATAATCGAGGAAAAGACATTTTAGACGATAGCTCGTATCGCATCGTAAGGACTGTATTTGATAAGCGCAACAGACCTGAGTCAAATTTGGTTGTTGGCGAAATTATTACCTTCCAAGGGAGATGGTCAAGTTATCCCTCCCATTATCACGATCAACCTGAAATCTATCATTACCGTTTTTCAGAACCACAAGGCTATGCGTTTGGTGAACATGGGAAAGAGGTTTTACGTATCGAGAATTATGATACTTATCGAATCGCGAATGCTCAGACCCATGCGCATTGTGCTGCCCCTGGGTATGCTCTTTATACACTTTGGTTTATACGTCATTTAAAAGATAACCCGTACATGACGCCAACCTTTATCAAAGAGCATGAATGGACGAGAACACATAAGGCAAATAACCGGGTATGGAAAAATAATAATCTTATAGGACAGCTTTCATGAAGATTAGATTGACAATGGCTCAGGCCTTATTGAGATTTTTAGCAAATCAATATGTAGTGTTGGATGATAAATCACATCAGTTTGTTGCAGGCATATTTGGAATTTTTGGGCATGGCAATGTGACTGGTATAGGCGAGGCTCTTGAATACGACAATTATGGTTTGACTTATTATCAAGGGCATAACGAACAAGGAATGGCTCATGCAGCGACAGCATATGCGAAACAAAAAAATAGATTAAGTATTTTTGCTTGTACCTCTTCCATAGGTCCAGGTGCGACCAATATGATTACTGCAGCAGCTACCGCCACAACCAATAGAATTCCTTTATTGTTACTACCAGGCGATATATTCAGTTGCAGACAACCAGATCCTGTATTACAACAACTTGAAGCATCACACGACTATACTCTATCTGTTAATGACTGCTTCAAACCGGTGAGTAAGTATTGGGACCGAATTAATCGCCCAGAGCAGTTGATGACGGCGTGCATCAATGCCATGAGAGTGCTCACCGATCCTGTCGAAACCGGTGCTGTCACTTTATGTTTGCCGCAGGATGTGCAATCTGAAGCCTATGATTATGAAGATTCCTTTTTTGCAAAACGGTTTTGGCACATTGATAGAGCGCCGGTGGTTGAACGTGCTCTTGAGGAAGCAACGCAACTTATTCTTAAAGCCAAAAAGCCTTTCATTATTGCCGGAGGGGGCGTGCATTATTCATTGGCGGCTGATGTGTTATCGCAATTTGCTGAACATCATAAAATCCCTGTTGCGGAAACCCAGGCTGGTAAAAGTGCTTTGCCAGCCAGTCATTCCATGAATGTGGGCGGAGTAGGTGTTACGGGTTCTGAAGTAGCGAATGTTTTGTGCGCACAAGCTGATGTGATTTTAGTGATTGGTTCACGCCTGCAAGATTTTACCACCGCGTCTAAATGGGGTTTTAAAAATCAAGAATGCCAAATTATTCATCTCAATGTTTCTCGTTTTGATGCAATCAAAATGAATGGTTTGATGTTGAAAGGAGATGCAAAAACAGGCTTGGAGCAATTAGGAAGGAAATTGGGCGCGTATCAAACACCCCAAGAATATCAGCAACAGGTGCGGCACTATCAAAATGAATGGCAGCAGGAGGTAAAACGCATTGGTGCTTCGCCCCAGGTAGCAGAAGGTGGGTTATCACAAATTAAGGTCTTAAGTCTATTAAATGAGATGGTGACTGAAGAGGATGTCATTATCTGTGCCGCGGGCAGTTTGCCCGGTGATTTGCACCGTCTTTGGAATTCCAAAAAGCCTAAAGATTATCATCTGGAATACGCTTACTCTTGCATGGGCTACGAAGTCGCAGCGGGTTTAGGGGTACGACTGGCGAAAGAAAATACTCCTGGTAACGTATATGTCTTGGTGGGTGATGGCAGCTTTGTGATGATGCATTCTGAACTGCTGACGAGTATTCAAGAGCGTAAAAAAATGACCATTATCATTTTTGATAATCATGGTTTTCAATGCATTAGAAACTTGCAAGAAAGTCAGGGTAGCCAAGGATTTGGTAATGAGTTTCGCTATCGGGAGGCTAAAACCAATAAGTTATCCGGGGATTATTTACCGATTGATTTTTGTAAATATGCCGCCGGACTCGGCGCTAAAACTTTTTTTGTCGATTCTTATGAGCAACTGGCTGTTGCTATGGATGCGGCTCACAATGAACAACAATCCTCCGTGATTGTCGTACCGATACTGCCTAAAACCATGAGTAATGGCTATCAAACCTGGTGGCGCGTCGCGGTTGCAGAAATATCCAATTCTAAAGAAGTAACCAAGGCGCATCACGTGATGCAGGAACAATTAAAACAGGTTAAAGAATATTAAGGAAAAGATGTATGCATATTAAACTGGGAATAGCACCAATTAATTGGTGCAATGATGATGATCCTGAGTTGGGCAAGGAAATTAGTTTTGAACAATGCATTAAAGAAATGTCAGAAGCAGGTTATGTGGGGACAGAACTTGGTAATAAATATCCTCGTGAGGTTTCTGTTTTAAAAAAGGCGTTAAATGAGCGTAGATTGCAGTTATCTAGTGCTTGGTTCAGTACTTATTTTACCGAGTCTACGCAATATGAGCATACTTTATCGCGATTTATGGAGCATTTAAGTTTCATGCGAGCGATGGGCGCATCGTTTATCAATGTTTGTGAATGCGGCCATTCCATTCAAGGAACACAACAGCCTGTTTTAAGTCCGCAAAAACCTGAATTTAGTGAGGCACAGTGGGGAAAACTGATTCAGGGATTACATGCCATTGGCCGTATTGCTTATGATTTTAATATGCGTCTTGTTTATCACTATCATGCAGGAACGGGGGTTTTTTATGAGCATGAAATCGATTATTTAATGGAAAATACAAGCCCGCAATTGATTTCTTTATTGCTTGACACAGGGCATGCCGCGTTGGCGAATATTGATTCGCTTGATTTAATCAATAAATATAATGATCGCATTTTGTATGTTCATTTAAAGGATATTCGTGCTGAAGTTCTTAGCCGAGTGAAGAACGAACATATGAGTTTTATGGATGCAGTACGTGCTGGGGTATTTACTGTTCCTGGAGATGGTGCCATTGACTTTCTCTCCATCATTAAGATGCTGCAAAAAAATCAATATTCCGGTTGGATGATCGTTGAGGCGGAACAAGATCCCGAAAAAGCGCCTCCACTTGCGTACGCGCGAAAAGCCTTTGATTTTTTGCAGCAAAACCTAAAAAGTGAATAAAACTCCAGAACGAATGTTATTGAAGGTGCATGACCAGGGATTATTTACACACTAATCCCTGCTCCGCCCTGCCATCAAATTCGCTCATTAAAAGATCAATTTTTTGTCCTAAATGATTCTTCCCTACTATTTGTTCGGAGGCTTTATAAAGATAAGCCATGAAATTATAACTTGTTGTATTTCCTTCTGATTGGCGTCGTTGTATTTTTTGCTCTTCCGAACGCATGCTCTTTAATAACGCCTTCATCAACTCCTGATAGCTGGTATCATCTTCCTTCATGTTAAATCGAGAACAGAGGTCCCCTACGCTTTGGATATACTTAAAGATCAATTGTTTTTTTGCATCAAAAATATCTCTATCCACTTTATTGACCGCAATGTCAAATTCTCTTTCAAGAATATATTCATACAAGATAAATGAAAATTGACAAACCCAGGGAACATTTCTCTCGTTGCTAAAGGACGATTTATCTTTAATGTCAGTAATGAGAGTAGGGCTACTTTCAAACAGGTTACGTAAGGCTTGAATAAAATTGATTAGACTGCTATTAAAAAGGGTTTCATAAAGATCCGTGGTAAATTCTGTCTTGAATTCTTTATTGTATTCTTTGACTGCCGATTTAACTTCTTTTAGATTCAGATTGATTTCTTTTAAAACGCGTTCAAAATAGTCAAGATGATTATTATCATTAACTTCTATTTCTTTAATTTTTTTGATTAAACATTTAGCAAAATCATTCCTTTGAACCAATAATTCCGCTTCTTTACCTTTATAGGTTTTTTCATCCGCTTGCGATTGATAGGTTTCCAATATTTTTTGACAATAACGGTCTGTCATATCCTTAAAAATGCCCATTATCCCTCTCTTCTTTAGTTAGCCAGAAAAATCCTCAAAATTACATTCTGTTTTCGAGGACGTCCATTCTTCCGTTCACAGCATTACTTTCAAAATCACTAATGTCAAAATGATAGGCCAATGAAAAATACGGTTTATTTTTCAACAACAGCCTTTTTTTCTAAATGCGATATCTTATGTCGTCATTATAAAAAATATAATTTCTACGAAGTTTTCATAACGAATTGTTCAATTTGATCTGCAGGAATTTAGAATTCAAAATGAAGCCATGAAAATAGTTAAGATAATCATAGTGATTAATATTAACTCATTGTGAGCTATAGTAAAAGTTATTTTCTTGAGTAAAAAAATTCTCGTTTTGGTGCCGAAGAATTGACGGGGAAGTCTAGATTTTAATCGATATGATTTTAGTTCTTTGCTCAAGATTCAATTCATTAGGGCGTGTTAACAATTCATTCCCTAGTTAAGTGACAAAGAGTTTGCTTATCGTGAGAAGTTGAACAAAAAAAATCTAAACCATTATTAAGCCTATCAAACTAAAGGGAAGGCCATCAGTGCCAATTGTTGCATTCTTTTTTAAAAATAATCTGTAACTCCCCTGGTTATCCCTTGTTTAAGTAATTTTAAACCTAAATGTTCAACTATAATTAAGATTATAAGCGCGATGTGGAGCAACCTAGTATTTTTTAATGTGATAAAAAATAATAAATTTTCTTCAAACACGAATACATTCCAGGTGTTTGCTCATTAAAAAATACAGTTTTTATTTGAGGCTCTTATGGGATATGCACTATTGGATTTTTTAGATTATGGTAGTGATGGACAAGCCACATTTTATGCAACCATTGAAGGAAAAAAGGCCAATTCCTATCAGGATTATTTACTTGTTTTAGATAGCGTTACGCGTATCAGTCAAAATGAAGAGGATGCTCCCTTATCACCAGCGCATGTGAGAAATTTGGCAAAAATGCTGTTGCAAAAATTCCAAGCGCATCTTCGAAAGATGCAAAACGATTGGCACGATAAAAACAACCCTCAACTATATACAGTAGCGAAACAGCTGGAAGCGTTTGCTTATCTAACAGGAGAACAAGAGGCAATTAAAAAAATACTTATAGAATTCCCCTTATTGAATTCTATAAAGTGTGATTATGAAGCTTATAGGGATGAAAACTTTTTAAATAATTTTTTAAATGAGGAGGATACGCTTAAATTTAAGAATTTCGATCGTAATTTACTTGCATTACAAATGATGATTCGCGTATTGGATCCCCGTTATATCAATCAACGAGATGAGCAGGTCTGCGGCGTTAATGCTTTTGTACACAATCTCGCCTTATTTAATCCCTTGAAATACGTACAAATCGTATCACAGCTTGTTTCAAAAGGCGTGTGTGATCTTAAAGAATTTGCTGGCAAAGAAGGCATATTGCGCATTGAAGTAACTGACGCGGTTGCAAATAAAAAAAGTGACCAGGGAGATACTATTCGAGATGTCGATCATGTCATTTTAAATGGGATCCGTTCTTCGGAAAATTCTATTGCTCGCTATAGTGAAGAAGGTGCAGAACTGGCCAAGCAGCTCTTTGGCGTTACGACCCACCAGGAAATCAACCGGTGGATGAAACAGGCAGGTTATCACCATGTGCAAAATATTCCCATCCATAATCGGGAAGCAATAAAGCAATTACAACTCCTCATCCAGGATGGTTACAAGGTTGGTTTTGCGGGTACAGGAGATCTTGCTTCTTATATTCTTGATCCAGAGGATGGTGTTCCTGAGAGTAAAAATCTAATACAACGCTTTATGGATGGTCATTTTTTTATTATTAGAAATATCGAGTATGATGAACAAAACGATGAGGTAAATGTCCGCATTATGACTTGGGGGCGGGAAGAATCAGCATCCATTCCGTTTGATGTATGGAAAAAGAACATAGGGCTTGTTGGCACGGCGGTTGTTGGTCAAGACCCCTACATGAACTTTATGTTCCGTGCTCGCGCTCGAGAGATAGATGATTTGCAACATAGCACTTATTGCTCTCCTGAAGCCTATTGTTTGAATGTAAAGAATATCATCGGAGCTACGCCTGGATATGAAAAAATTAATAAATTATTGAGTCAGGCGTTTAAGCATGAGAATGGAGTAACCTGGTATCAAGCAGCCAAAGAAATACAAGATATGATCCAGGAATTACCTAAAGAAAAAGCGCTGATGATCCCCTCAAAAATATCGATTATTCCCAATGTTACATCGGAGATTAAAACGGAGTTTGACCGGATTCATCATCTACATAGTCGTACCCAGAAAATTATGGCTTTAGAACGTCTTGGAACCCAAGATAATATTGAAGTTCAGCGACAATTAATGCCATTGTATGCACAATCAGGCCAATGGGAGAAGATAAGAGGTCTCTTAGCGAATGTAGAGGGTTACAGTCGCACGGATAGGGAAATAATCTATGAAAGCCTGGAACTAGGATGTTGTCTTGTACTTGGAGACGTAAAAGTCCCCAAAGATATAGCGGAATTGGTAGAAGAAAATACAAAATTTAATTTTAAAGCCAAGGATTTAATCCGAGTATTAAGTGAAATTACCGGGATACCTAAAGGGGGAGCTTTTACCTACGGCATTCGAAGCAGATTGTTAGAGGTAGTTAATCATAGGCTTGAGGAAGAAGGAAAAGAAAAGGTTCGTAGTCTTAGTGAGGTTATTTTATATAAGAAGGATATCTTTAATTTAGTGTCGTTACTGGATAAAGAAATCCTTGGTATGGACCCGTCCCATGATGTTATGAAAAAAGAGCAACTGAAGAAATTTTGTAATGTACTTGTGGGTAGAATTGAAAACAAAGACTCATTACAAGATCAGGTTGATTTACATTGTGCTTCAAGCCTAAAGCACAAACTACCCAGAGTTTTAAGAAAAGTATCTGAGTTTTTTTTAAAAGTAGCTTCTATTTTTGATAAAAATATCATAACCAAAGGTGTTGCAAAGATTAAGAGTTTTAAAGAAGAGATCAACAATAATAGAGAAAATGATAAGCAAGAACAATTGGGCTCAAGTGTAATGCCAAACTCAATGCCGTCTTAATTCCTTTTATATCAAACCTAAAGTGCACCTGGAATGCAAGAGTTATAAGGAATAATAAGGTTTGGTAGCTCTTGCTTCTATGTGTTCAGTGAATTTGCTGAAGGAATTTTGGAAGTGCTCGGGTAAATCTAGGGATATTAGCATTTTATCAATTCTTTGGAGATTAGGTAAAATCTCATTAAGGACTGTTGCATCGATTTCTTCTCCACTATCCAGATCGTTACTATTTCTAATTGCAATAAATAACTGAGCTATTTTAGATGGTACGAGCATTAATAAAGTTTGTAATGTATCTTCATCATTCGACCCCTCTCTAGGATTTTTCAATTGTTCGACGATGTTTTCTATTTTTTTGAATTGATAAGATGGAATTTTGCTTAAGTTAATTAGATTTGTTAAGGAATAATTCAAATAATTAAATTGTTCAATTTTTAGCACTCGTTCAACAATTTTATCCTCTTCGCTGAACTCCTCTGCTGTCTCGGCCTTAAGAATGTAACTTACAAAAGTTTCCAAATCAGATTCAGAATAACTTCGGGCTAAGCCTAGATAATAAAGATCGCGAATCGCTCGACTCCCTGGCTCTGCGCTGAGGTGGCCAGTTCTATTAAATAATTTGTGTTCTTTACGAAGTGAATTTTCACAAAGAGTTCCACCTTCAATGGTCCAATACTCCTCAGCCGAAGGACCATAACTATACATGGACTTTGTAGGATATAAAGTTTCCATCAAGGGATCATCTCTATATTTCGGTCCCTGGAAAAAAGGTCCAAAATTATCTCTGGCTTTGCCTGTAAGATTGTGCAGAGCGTGAATAAGTTCATGACCTAATAAAATAAATGGCGGGCCAATATCAGTTAGCCCCTTGCCAGCTGAGGCATAGACCTCCAAATTCAATGAAGAAACTTTATCATTATAGCGATAATCTACACCAATACGCACTGTTCCAGAACCGACTCCGCGAAGGGTCTCCCTTTTAAAAATCGTTTTAAAATCTTGCTCAGGTGTTATCGATTTTCTGGAAAATTCCGGGCTTGTTTTTGCGAGTCCTCCTGCAGCCATTGAACATTCAAAATTATTGCTGGGCTTTAAGATTAATTGAGCTTCCTTCGTTGTTAGCAAATAATTTAGTTTTACAATCAACTTTATTCCTTCCGGTCTGGAAGCAATTTGCATTAAGAGTGAGTTAATGAAATTAAATTCTTCGCTAGTTAGTGAATTATTTTTATTTATATTAGTGAGTAGTTGGTAAAAATTGGTTCGCACAATTTCCTTGGGTTCTTTTTCTTTTAATTCGGGAAGAATGTATTGGTTGTTTAATGAAATTTCTTGTTCATCATGAATATAGAGCGCCGAAATTGCATATAAATTATTTGTTAAATCATTATGGACAACTTGTAAGTCCCTCAAGATATTTTTTATCGCGAGAATTTTTTTGAAAAATATAATTTGCTCTTCTTTCGATGCTTCGGGGTTAAATTTTGCATATTGCGCTTCGATTGCTTCGTATGCCGCATGATTTAACTGATCAATATACGCGGCTTGTTGCATTAAATCATGCTCATAGTCCCGCGGAAGCTCACTTTGATGCTTAATGCCCAACTCAGATAATTGTTGGGAAATAGCCTTAATTTTATTTGCCATGATCAAAACAAAATCAATTGGGGTTATTTATATTATAGGTGATTAAAATTTGACTATCCTGGGGGAAAGGAATAATCGATGATGCTTCTTGCAGAAGAAATATTAATTAGCGCAGGGAAAATGTAATGAGGAGACGTTTGGATTAAATACACGTTCTATACTTATGAAAAACCATTACTTTTTTTGGAACCGCGATGCACGAAAATTTTATGTCTACCTTGTTGAGTCCTATCACGTTGCTGTTTCTTGTTGAGGCTTTTTTCTTAATTTTTGTTACTGCATTTGTTTGGAATATTTTTCTTAATATGCAATACACCAATTTTTTATTTCAGTCGTTTAATAAAACACACAATGTATCTGCCATATTATTGAAGTCAGTACTCTTTGTTCCCATTGTACTTATTGGATTGATCGCTGAGTATGAATGGTCGTTGTTAACCCATGCGAATTTCTTTCCTTTAATCAGTTCCCCATTTGTACGCTTTAATTTTGTTGGGTTTATTGTTTCTCTAAGTGCATTAATTTTTATTAAAAACCTGGATAAAAAAGAAAGGGCCTCAAAATTTGAGGTTTCTATATTTTTTGTCACTTATATTCTGGTTTTGTATCTATTTTATTTAATCATTCTTATGGGGACAGTTATAATCCGTTTGAATGCATTTCCTGATGGATTTCTTAGAAGTCATTCTTATCCAGTGGCGCAACGAATAAACCTCTATGTTCTTGGTGCATTATTCTTGGTTCATTTGCTTGTTGTTTTCCTTGCGGTATCTGTTAAGACATTGCAGCGAGTTTTGCTCTTATTGACCTATACTATTGCCCTTGCTGCTGCCTATTCAATGGTGTTTTAAAAAACGGTTTGTTCCTAAGCGAAGAAAATCACTGGAGACTCAGTGAGAGCCTCCTTTTATCATGATAATTATGATGTTTATAGATAGTTATTTAATGATTTAAAATCTTGATCAAATTCGTCATCCTTTTCGAATTCCTCTTCAGTTGCATTGAGGCCTGTTAATTGCCTTTGTTGATAGGCCAGCATTAGTCCATAAATACTATTCGAGAGCGGGGGAGAAAACATGCCTGTTTTAGGTGCTTCAATTAACTCAATTCCTTGTTCAGCAAGCTTCGCAAGCGTATCGATTTTTATTTCATTAATAAGCGTTCCTGCTTTTCTTAGTAGTTCAATTTTAAGCAAGGGTATTTGGGCTAAGTTTATGGTTTTAAACTTATCTATTTCGGTCTTGATAAGACCAGTAAATTCTTTCTTAATTTCTAATGTGCTATACATAGTCGAATAGGTATATTGATCTGCATAGAGTAGTCCGGAGATAGTCTTGATCAAGGCATGCCAACTACGATCATGCAGCATCCATAATATGGGATTGTTAGGAAATTCTTTATAGCCATTTTGTAAATGAACTGCCCCAGACTCCAATAACTCAACCAATTTATTTGCGAGCAAATTAATATCTTTTTCAAATTGATTTAAGCCGTTATGTACTTTCTCTGCTCGAAGCAAGCCGGTGATTTCTTTTTTTATTGTCTTTATTTGTTTATGTAAAGAAATTAAATCGGCTTCTTCATTAAATTGTCGCTTCAAATAATGCGCTGACTCAATGTAGTTTTGAAGCGGTTCTGTTTGTATACTTGGGTGACGATAGATAGAAAAATAGAGCTCGCAAACGCCCAAACACACTCGGTAAGCCCCCAAGGCACAAGCAAATTGTTGCATAAAGGCTTGTGCTTCGGGAGTATAGTTTTTTTCGGGTTTAAAGAGGTATACACCGTCTTGTTTATGAAACTCTAAGGGTAAGCCACTTGCTAAAACGTGAGTATCAAAAGCGGCTACAAGACGCGGGTTTTCTGCTGAATCCATAATTGATTCTGCAGTCGCTACTAATATACGTTCATCAGCCAAGCATTGTTCCATAGCATCACGAACCATATTGAAGCTAAAAACTTGTTCTTCTCCCTGAGCAACTTCGGTGAGTTTTTGGGTGCGCCCCTCATTAAAAAAATAGTTCTTTAATAAGTTCCTTATTTCAAACATCACTTTGCGATAGTGTTCAAGACGGGTAAAAATTGGCTGAGTTGCCTTGTTTATTTCTTGTCGGTGGAGCTCGAGTTTTTCTTCCATAGTATCTCCTTCTATATCCTTTAATGGTTTAATTTCTACAGTGCGCTAGGTTCGGTGTCAAGGTGTTTAATTTTTTCGATAAAATTTAATACTTTTTTAATTGTTAAAAGAAATGGTGATGCACATGATGTGTGTATTCCGGAGCGAAATGATCACCAATTCCGGCCGCATTTGATCGCAGATTCCGGAAACACTTGATCAGAGATTCCGGCATTACTTGATCACCGATTCCGGAGCATTTGATCAGTG